>CAIZGT010000518.1 GCA_903932545.1 uncultured Rhodospirillales bacterium | reverse complement strand
GGCAATTCGACGCCGGGCGGTCCGCCGGGCGGCGGGGTAAGGCGCACCGTCAGGTGCCGCAGCGGATTGCGAGATGTTACCACATCCTGCTCGAACCAACGCCCACCACCAGGGCCTTGGCCGGTGAGGCAGAACGGTGATAGCGCGATGCGGATCACCTGCGCAGCGTGGCCACTGGCGAGCGGGGTCGGGCCGCAACATTCCGGCCAGAGCAGGCGATACCCGCCGCCTTGCAGACACACCGAGACCTGCCCCGGCGCGACCAATCGCGCGCGCCCATAGCGGCCGGGCCGATGCTCGCCAAGCCAGATTTCCAAGCCCGGCCCGGTCATGCCGAGCGCCAGTTGGCGGTGCGCGGGGGAGAGCCGGTTGTCGAGCGGCAGGTCACAGCCAATTGCATCCGGCACGATGGCGGTGCGGCAGAGCGCCAGTTGCTGCACGCGGTCCGGCTCGATGCCGTCAAACGCCGCACCCGCGTCATCATCGAGCTTGGGCATCAACGGGTTGGCAAACACCGCATCCGCGTCGTCGAGTAGGTTCAGCACGGCGGGTAGATTGTTGAGGCAGAGCAAGCGGGCGGGATGGTTGGTGGCATTGATGAAGCGGTGGCTGGCATTGCACGGGATGGCGAAAATTGTGCCCTCTTGCCACTCAAGCACCACGCGCGATGTCGCCCCGCGCAGCTCGGTGCTGCCACGTCCGGAGAGGACGAGCACGATCTCGTCGCAGAGATGCTTCTCGGCGCGCGTGCTTCCCGATGGCGGAATTTCGATCAGCGACTGGCCAATGCGCCCCTCGGTGCCGAACAATTGTAGCAACATCGTAGGAGCTGCCAGCAAGTCCGGCTCATGGCTCGCGCGCAGGATCGGCAGGCCGCTCTCGGCGATGAAACGGTCGTAGGCCAATTCACGCCGCAGAAATCGGCGCAGCCCGGCGGGGGACAGGCCGGAGGGTTCATGCCAATGGATTTGGCCATCAAGTTCATGCGGCATTGTCTGAGACCTGTCCCGCTATCAGAGAAATCACCGCGAGGGGGGGGGAAGGCATCACGGGGCGGGGGGTGGCGTCAAGCGGCGACGTAGAGAAGCTGAGTTTTTGAGCATAGATATGAAACGCCTAATTTTGAGGCGGTGAATTTTTGTGCGCCGCCTCAAAATTAAGCAAAAATAGCTGTTTTACCAGCCAAGCCCTGGCCCACTTGTTGCAAAACCATGTCAGACGAGGTCGGCACAATGGTGTGCCGCGTGCGAGGTCTGTGTTTTGTTGCACAAAACCGTGCCAATTGCCGCCAACCCATCCACCTTCACGCTCGATACGGCGCATTGCGCTCTGCTCATCATCGACATGCAGCGAGATTTTCTGGAGCCCGGTGGCTTTGGAGAGGCGCTGGGCAATGACGTGTCGCAACTGCGCCGTGCGATCGCGCCGAACATGGCGCTGCTCGCCGCGTGGCGGGCGGCGAAATTGCCGGTGCTGCACACCCGCGAAGGTCATCGGCCTGACCTGTTCGATCTCCCGCCCGCCAAGCATCGCCGTGGTGACGCACCGCTGAAAATCGGTGATGTCGGGCCAATGGGGCGCGTGCTGGTGCGCGGCGAAGCGGGCCACGACATCATTCCCGAACTCTACCCACTGCCCGGCGAGGCGGTGATCGACAAGCCCGGCAAAGGCGCGTTCTTCGCCACCGACATTCATGCGATTCTGCAGAATCTGGGCATTACCCAACTCGTCGTCACCGGCGTTACCACCGAAGTCTGTGTCAACACCACCATCCGCGAGGCCAACGACCGAGGCTATGAATGCCTCGCCGTTGCGGATTGCTGCGCCTCCTACTTCCCCGAATTCCACGAAACCGGCCTGCGCATGATTGCTGCACAGGGTGGGATTTTCGGCTGGGTCGGGACTTCTGACACCGTTATCGCGGCTATTTCTCAGTAAGGGGAGACTGATATGTCGGATATGACTTTCAAGCCGAAATTCTTCGTGCCGGGTGACTGGAACGCGCTATTCGGCTTCGGTACCAATATTCTGGTCAACGTGCTGGTGCTGACCGGCTTGCTTAAATACGTCATCGGGATGCCCGGTGAAATTCTGTTCGGCCGGATATTGCCAGCCCTGGGGCTGATGATGTGCCTGTCCACCTGTTATTACGCCTATCTCGCCTATTCATTGGCGAAGAAAACCGGCCGGACTGACGTGGCGGCCCTGCCCTCGGGCATCTCGGTGCCGCATATGTTTGTTGTGACCTTCGTGATCATGCTGCCGATCAAGATTGCCACGGGCGATCCGATGGCGGCATGGGGCGCTGGCTTGATGTGGGTGTTCGTGCAGAGCTTTGTTCTGATGATCGGCAGCTTGATTGGGCCGACCATTCGCAAAATTACCCCGCGCGCCGCTCTGCTCGGCTCGCTGGCGGGCATCTCCATCACCTTCATCTCGATGAGCCCGGCGGCGCAGATGTTCTCCACGCCGGTCATTGGCGTGATCTGCTTTGTGGTGATTATGGCGAGCTGGTTCGGTGGGGTGAAATACTTCAACGGTATCCCCGGCGGCCTGGTGGCCATCGCGGTTGGCACCGTCATCGGCTGGGGCTCCTCCGCCCTCGGTCTGGGCTATGGCGGGTTGACCATTGCTGGCCTCACCGGCTCGTTCAGCGGTTTTGGCCTGTCGATCCCGCTGCCGGCGATTGGCATTTTGGCAGGTGGCTTCAAATATCTTGGCGTCATCCTCGTCACTGCCATTCCGTTCGGTATTTACGACCTGATCGAGGCGCTCGATAACGTTGAATCAGCGTCTGCCGCTGGCGACGCCTACCCCACCACCCGCGTGTTGGGGGCGGATGGCGTGGTGTCGTTGATCGGCTGCCTGATGGGCAATCCGTTCATCAACGCTGTCTATATCGGCCATCCCGGCTGGAAGGCGATGGGCGGGCGTATTGGCTACTCCGCGGTGACGGGTATCGCCATTCTGGTGCTGACTTGGTTTGGCATCATCGGCGTGCTCTCGGCGCTGATCCCGGTCGTGGCGATCTTGCCGATCTTGCTTTATATCGGCATGTTGATCGGGTCTCAGGCGTTCCAGGAAACACCGTCCAAGCATGCACCGTCCATCATTCTGGCGCTGCTGCCACAGCTTGCCGCGTGGGGCAAAGTCCAGATTGACGGTGCTTTGGGGGCAGCTGGCACGTCAGCCGCCGCTGTGGGGCTGGGCAAGCTGGCGCAAGTTGGCGTGCTCTATGCCGGGTTGGAAGTGATGGGCGGCGGGGCGACGCTGGCGGGCATCGTGTTGGGCGCGATCACTGTGTTCATCATTGAACGCCAATTCGACAAGGCGGCGATGTTCGCCTTGGCGGGGGCGGTGTTCACCTTCTTCGGCTTCATCCACAACGAGGCTATCGGCCTGATGCGCTCACCGGAAGTTTCGGTGAGCTATCTCGGCGTGGCGTTGACGCTGTTCCTGTGCAGCAAATTCGCCAGCTTCAGCCCGTTGGTGGAGGATGTGCATCACCCAGCCGCGATGCCGGAAGCGGCGGAGTAAATCTATCCCCTCAATGCGAGGAGCGGCGGCTCCTCGCATTGAGAGCGATTTGTGCTCTACTAGGCACATCTCACTTTCGGATCCCGCCGCATGCGCCCCGCCTTTCGCCACCCGCTCTCCGCTTACGCCCTCTCCATCGCCACCGTGTCCTTGGCAGGTGGCCTGCAGGAGAAGCTGGAGGCAGCCGCAAATATCGGCTTCGACGGGGTAGAAATCTTTGAAAATGACCTGCTGACCTTTGACGGCACGCCCGAAGACGTTCGCCGGATCTGCGCTGATCTCGGCCTGACCATCGATATTTTCCAGCCATTCCGCGATTTCGAGGCGATGCCCGAGCCTTACCGCGCCCGCAACATGGACCGTGCAGAGCGGAAGTTTGACGTGATGCAGGCGCTTGGCACCGACCTCGTGCTGGTCTGCTCCTCGGTCCATCCGGCCTGCATCGACGATCCCGCCCGCGCTGCCGCCGACCTGCGTGAGATGGCGGAGCGTGCGGCCAAGCGTGGCTTGCGGGTGGGGTTCGAGGCGCTGGCCTGGGGGCGGCACACCAACCGATGGCGACAGGCTTGGGATATTGTCACGCGCGGCAACCACCCCAATCTCGGCCTGATTGTGGATAGTTTCCACACGCTGAGCCTCGACGATGACCCCACTGGCATTGCCGCTGTGCCGGGCGAGAAAATCTTCTACGTGCAACTCGCCGATGCGCCGAAGCTATCGATGGATGTGCTGTCCTGGAGCCGCCATTTTCGCAACTTCCCCGGCCAGGGCCAGCTTGACGTGACCAGCTTCATGAAAGCTGTGCGCGGGTCGGGCTATGCCGGTCCGGTGTCGCTGGAAATCTTCAACGATGATTTTCGCAGCACCCAGGCGCGGCTGACGGCGCGCGACGGGCTGCGCTCGTTGGTGTTCGTGCAAGATAGCATCGGCGCGCTGAAGCTGCCCGCAGCGCCGGTGTTCGGCGGGGTGCAATTCCTGGAATTCGCGGTGGACGAAATGGCGCATGACGCGCTGGCGGCGTTCATCGCAACCCTCGGTTTCCGCAAAATCGGCACGCATCGCAGCAAGAATGTCACGCTGTTCCGCCACGGCCAGATCAATCTGGTGCTCAACGCGGAACAAGATTCGGCTGCGTCCGAGCATTTCCTGCTGCATGGCCCTGCCGTGTGCGCGGTTGCATTGCTGGTGGACGACCCAGCCCGCGCCTTGGCGCGCGCCAAGGCTTTGCTGAGCCCGGATTGGTTCGAGCGCGTGGGCGCAGGCGAGCGCCGCATTCCGGCGGTGCGCGCGCCGGATGGCACGCTGATCTATCTCATTGAGAATTCCGACACCGGGCGCGGAATTTTCGAGGATGATTTCGTGCTCACCGAAGCCGCTGATGCTGGTCTGCTCAGCACCACCGACCATATCGCCCAGGCGCTGCCGACCGGGCGTATGGACAGCTATGTGCTGTTCTACCGCGCCATTTTCGGCTTTGAGCCGCAAGCAACATTCGAGTTGCCCGACCCTTACGGCCTGATCCGCAGCCGCGCGATGGTGAGCGCCGATGGCTCGGTGCGCTTACCGCTGAACATTTCCGAAAGCCGGGAGACCGCCACCGGGCGGTTCGTATCGGCGTTCGCGGGGGCAGGCGTGCATCACATGGCGTTCGACACGACGGATATTTTCGCCGCGGTGGCGCAAATGCGGCACCAGGGCGCGAAGTTCCTGCCGATTCCGCCGAATTACTACGACGATTTGCAAGCTCGACATGGCTTGGACGATGATTTCGTGGCGAAGTTACAGGCGCTTGACCTGTTGTATGATTGCGACGAGTCCGGCGAATTCATTCAGGCCTTCAGCGAGACGTTTGACGATCGCTTCTTCTTCGAAATCGTTCCGCGCAACGGGTATGTGGCTTTTGGCGCGCCAAATGCGACGATGCGCATGGCGGTGCAGGCGCAGCGACGGGACGCGGCGAAGCTGGGCGCGCGGTTGGTTTTGTAGAATCTGCGGGGTAGGATCGCAAAACGGCCCCACCCAAAGACCCAGTCAGACCGTTGGGCTGAGTTTGGTGGTGATGCGCTTGGCCAACAGCAACGACAAGGGGACCGCCAGCACAAAGCCGATCAGCGCGGCCGGGGCAATAAGGGTCATGGCATGATTTGACAGGCTTCCGACCGACAATACGAGTGTGACAGCACTTCCGGCGAGGAGCGAGCCCATCACGATCCAGACAATTACTGCGACCTTAAACATCAGAAGTCTCCTCAAGCTTACATGCTTGTGTGAAATCTCCCCGCTGGCGCAACAATAGCTCCGCCCTGCGCAGAGCGGATTGATCTGCAACAAGCCTGATCCGGAATCTGGGATTTGGGTTGCTGACATTCGTGGCGCAGGAATGCCGCAGTGCAAATCTCTTGCGCCTATTAACCATTTGGTTCATAAAAATCGGCATTGTGGAGATCCAAGATGCCAACAACCGATCCGCGCACATTTCTCACGGCCCTGATCGGCACCGGTATCGCTGCCTCACTCACGCCCGCGATGCATGAGCGCGAGGCCAGCGCCCAAGGATTTCGCCAAGTTTATCAGATCATTGATCTCGCCGCGCTGGGCCTTGCGGTGGACGCACTGCCGGAATTGCTGGAAGCCGGCAGGCGGTTTGGGTTTTCAGGCTTCAATGTCACCCATCCGGCCAAGCAGGCGATCATCCCGTTCCTTGATGAACTCTCGCCGCAGGCCAAGGCGCTGAATGCGGTCAACACCGTGCTGTTTCGGAACGGCAAATCCATTGGCCATAACACGGATTGGTCGGGCTATGCCGAAGCCTTCCGGCGCGGTTTGCCGGATGCTGATCTCACCCGCGTGGTGCAAATCGGCACCGGCGGCGCGGGTGGGGCGGTGGCGTATGCGCTGCTCACGCTGGGCGCGCAGACACTGGTGCTGCATGATCTGGACCTATCGCGGGCCAAGGCGGTGGCCAGCGCGCTTTGTGCCAGCTTCGGCGAGGGGCGCGCGGTGGTGGCCGCTGATCTTCAGGCAGAGGTTGCCAAAGCCACCGGCTTGGTGAATTGCACGCCCATCGGCATGGCGAAATATCCCGGCACACCGTTGCCGCTTGAATGGCTGCACAAGGGCTTGTTTGTCTCGGAAATTATCTATTTCCCACTGCAAACCGCCCTGCTTGCAGCAGCCGCCGAATTGGGTTGTCGCACGCTCAATGGTGGCGGGATGGCAGTGTTTCAGGCGGTGGACGCGTTTCGGTTGTTCACCGATGCCGAGCCAGACGCCGAGCGGATGCGGGCGCATTTCCGGGAGTTGACTGGGGCGTAATCGCCCTAGGCAGCGCAGCCCAACACACCGAACACCGCGTTTACCAACATCGTCTTCTGGCGCGCCGTTACCTCTGGCGCACTGAGGTCGATGTCGAACAGGGTGCCAAAGGTGTGGCGGTTGCCGACGCGCTAGAAGGCGACGGCACTGATCAGCAAATGCAGATCGAGAATATTCACCTCACGGGTGAACACCCCCTCGTCCCGACCACGCGCCACGATGTCGCGCAGCGCATCGATGACGGACACGTTCAGGCCGCGGATGGTGGGCAATTGCTTCACATAACGACCGTGATGAATGTTCTCGCTGCAGACCAGTCTCACAAAATCCGGATTGTTGTCGTGATGATCAACGCTTGCTTCCACCAGCCGGCGCATCGCCTCCACCGGAGAGAGGCGGTGCAACGCCAAATCCGCCTCACTGCTACGGATATCGCGATACGCCCCTTCCAGCACGGTGAGGTAAAGCCCTTCCTTGCTGCCGAAATAGTAATAGATCATCCGCTTGGTGGATTGTGTGTTCGCCGCAATCGCATCCACGCGCGCGCCGGCCAAACCGTTTTCGGCAAACTCCGTGATGGCAACACGCATAATGTCGCGCTTGGTGCGCTCGGCATCAGGCCGTCGTGGGGCTTTCTCGGATGATTCTGTCATGGCACAACCTGAACCGGGCGGTTAATGCCGGTCAAGCAATCGATTGGGGGCAACGGTGCTACAGCGCTGCCCCCGGCGCGATTCAGACCACTGTGAGCTTCACATCCACGTTATTGCGTGTGGCATTGGAATACGGGCAGACTTGGTGCGCCGCCTCCACAAGCTTCACGGCGTCGTCATGTGACAGACCGGGGACTGAGATTTTCAGTTCAGCGGTAATGCCAAAGCCGCCTTCACTGCGCGGGCCGATGCCCACAGTGGCGGTTACTTCGGTGTTGGTTGGCACTTTCGGCCCACCCTGCGAGGCAACGAATTTCATCGCGCCGAGGAAGCACGCCGAATAACCAGCCGCAAACAACTGCTCGGGATTGTTGCCAGCGCCACCAGCGCCACCGAGTTCCTTTGGCGTGGACAAATTGACATCGAACGCACCGTCAGCGGTGCGGGCATGGCCGTCACGTCCGCCGGTGGCTGTGGCCTGCGTGGTGTAGAGAACATTGACCGACATTGCGTTTTCCCCTGCGTCTGCATTCACGCGGCCCCACGCCGCAGCGGGGATGTGGGGAGGTGGGACGGGCCGGACAAGCAGGCTGGATTATCCGATCAGCTCAATTCCAGCCATTTGCAGCAGCAAAATGACATTCAGCGTCAGTATGATCGCCGCGCCACCCACCGCCACAGCCTGTAATTTTCGTGAGTTGACGAATTCCCCCATCACATCGCGCCGCCCGGTCAGCCAGACCAGCGCCATCATCGGGATCGGCAGAACCAGGCTGAGCACAACTTGGCTGTAGACCAGTGTCTGCGTTGGGTTGACCCCCATCGCCACCACCACCAAGGCCGGGATCATCGTAACCGCGCGCCGCAGCCAGATCGGAATGCGGAATCCGACAAAGCCCTGCATCACCAACTGCCCCGCCATTGTGCCCACCACCGAGCTGGAGATGCCAGAGGCAAGCAGCGAGACCAAAAATACCGCCGCACTCGCAGCACCCAGCAAAGGCGTGAGGGTGCGATAAGCGGTCTCAATCTCGGCGACATCACTGTTGCCCGCGTGGAAGGCGCCGGCCGCCATGATCACCATCGCCATATTGACCAGCCCGGCCAACGACAGCGCGATCACCACTTCGCGGTTGGAAAACCCTAGCAAACGGCGGCGCATATCCTGAGTGGGTGAAGCCACCCTTGCTTGGGTGAGGCCGGAATGCAGGTACAGCGCATGCGGCATCACGGTTGCACCGATAATGCCCACCGCAATGGTGATTGCGTCATTGTCCATCAGCGTAGGGCGCACCATGCCAAGCGCCACACCCGCCCAATCCACCGGGGCGATCAGCAACTCAACCAAATAGCACAGGGCGATGGCAGTCACGAAGCCGCCGATGATCAGTTCAATCGGGCGGAAGCCGCGCCGTTCGGTGATGAGAATGGCGTAGGTTACCACCGCCGTCACCGCCATGCCTGCCAGCAACGGAATCCCGAATAGAAGCGATAAGCCGATAGCGCCGCCCAAAAACTCCGCCAGATCGGTTGCCATCGCAGCTATCTCGCTGGCCGCCCACATAAAATAGACCGCTGGCTTGGGAAAATGGTCGCGGCACAGCTCCGCTAGATTATGGCCAGTGACGATGCCGAGCTTGGCCGACAAGCCCTGAAACAGCATCGCTAGCGCGTTGGCCAACACCACCACCCAGAGCAGGCCATAGCCGTAGCGCGCACCTGCTTGGATGTTGGTGGCGAAATTGCCGGGGTCCATATAGGCGATCGAGGCGATGACAGCGGGGCCTGCGAACAACAGCGCCGTGCGCAACCGCCCACGCCGCGCGCCGCGCAACACCGCACCCATCTCGCGCGCGTTGCGTTCCGAAACCCCCAAGCGGGCCGTCATGCCATCCATCGTTCAACCATTAACCCACCCCACATGCTTTAAGATGTAGCCTTGGCTACACTTTGGTCAAGGACTGTTCTGCAAAGAAAAGCCACCGCAATCCCCTGCTACCGTTGGCAGCACAATGCGGATAGGATCGGGTGTGCCTTTTGCACTTGGATAGAATGTCATGGCCGAACCGCCACGCATCATGCTGCTCACCGGCGCCAGTCGCGGGATCGGGCATGCGACGGTGAAACTGTTCCAGTCACGCGGGTGGCGCATCCTGACCGTATCGCGTCAACCGTTCGATCCGGCCTGTGGCTGGCCTGCGGCGAAGATGGCGCATATTCAGGCTGATCTCGCTGATCTCAGCTCAATCGCCGCCCTGGGCGCCGAAGTGCGCTCGCGCCTGCCGGAAGGCAAGCTGCACGCATTGGTCAACAATGCCGGGATTTCTCCCAAAATGCCGGATGGCGGGCGGATGGGCGTGCTCGATACCGATGCCGATGCGTGGACGAAAGTGCTCAACGTCAACATCGTCTCCACCGCTTTGTTGGTGCGCGAGTTGGTGCCAGAGTTGGAGAAGGCAGGTGGCTCGATTGTCAACGTCACCTCCATCGTCGGCTCACGGGTGCATCCGTTTGCGGGCGTGGCCTATGCAGCGTCAAAGGCCGCACTCGCCACGCTCACGCGTGAGATTGCCGCCGAGTTGGGCGGGCGCGGCGTGCGCTGCAACGCGATCGCGCCAGGGGAAATCCGCACCGCGATCCTGTCTCCCGGCACCGATGACTTGGTGGCGCGCAACGTGCCGATGGGGCGTTTGGGGGAGCCGTTGGAAGTGGCCGAGACCATCCATTTCCTGTGCTCAGACGCGTCGAGCTACATCAACGGGGCTGAGATTCACATCAATGGCGGCCAGCACGCCTAAGGCTGGTCTTCGATCAGCCGCATTGCGCCAAGGTCGGGCGTAAAGGCGCCCTAGCGCCGAGCCACCACATCCCCCGCATTTCGATCCAGCCACAACGTGTCTAGCGTTGCGAGCGCCATCAAGAGGGCCAATCCGATAAAGCTGGCATGAAACACCGCGAGGTTGGGCACACCTGACGCGCCGATCAGCAGCGCGCTCAGATTCAGCAGCACCGCACCCACGGCCACACCAATGCCCAACGCGAGTTGCATTGACACGCTGAACAAGGTGTTCGCCGAAGCCATCTCACTTTGCGGCACATCGGCAAATACCAGCGTGATCAGCGCGGTGAACTGCATCGAGCGTGACGCACCAGCGATGACGAGCAGCCCAACAATGACCAAAAGCGGTGTGTCGGGCTGGAGCAAGGCGCAAACCGCCATCGTGATTGCCTGTAAGAAGCCGTTGACCAGCATCACATGTCGGAAGCCGAAGCGGCGCAAAATCATCGAGGTCAGCGG
>CAIZGT010000517.1 GCA_903932545.1 uncultured Rhodospirillales bacterium | reverse complement strand
GGGGTGAAGGCGCAGCAGGGGATTGAGTTCTGATGCCCGCCATTATGTTCCAAGGCACGGGTTCGAGCGTTGGCAAGTCTCTCCTGGTGGCCGGTCTTTGCCGGGTGGCACGGCAGCGCGGTCTGATTGTGATGCCGTTCAAGCCACAGAACATGAGCAACAACGCCGCAGTGACCGATGACGGCGGCGAAATCGGGCGTGCCCAGGCCTTGCAGGCGCGAGCGGCTGGCGTGCCGAGCAGTGTTCATATGAACCCAGTGCTGCTGAAGCCACAAAGCGAGATTGGCGCGCAACTCATTGTGCATGGCCGCGTGCGTGGCACCGCGCGCGCGCGCGATTATCAGGCGATGAAGGCGGGGCTGATGCCCGATGTGCTGGCGAGTTTTCGCCACTTGTCTGAGCGCGCCGATCTCGTGCTGGTGGAGGGGGCAGGTCCTGCGTCGGAGATCAATCTACGGCAGAACGACATCGCCAATATGGGATTTGCCCGTGCGGCGAATGTGCCGGTGGTGCTGATCGGCGATATCGACCGAGGCGGCGTGATTGCCGCGCTGGTGGGCACGCATACCGTGCTCGCGGCCGAGGATCGGGCGATGATTGCGGGGTTTATCGTCAATCGGATGCGCGGTGATGTGTCTTTGTTTGCCGATGGCATGACCGCGATCAACGCGCATACCGGCTGGCAAGCTCTCGGGCTGGTGCCGTATTTCACCGGCGCCGAGGCGCTGCCCGCTGAGGACGCGATGGAGCTTAGCAGCCGGGCGCGACCGAGTGCGGGGCTGCGCGTGGTGGCGTTGTGCCTGCCGATGATTGCCAATTTCGACGATCTTGATCCGCTCGGGGCAGAACCCGGCGTTGATCTGCGGCTGCTGCGACCGGGTGCGGCGATCCCGGTGTGTGATCTGGTTATCCTGCCCGGCTCGAAATCCACCCTTGCCGATCTGGCATCCCTGCGCGCGGCGGGCTGGGATATCGACCTTGCCGCCCATGTCCGCCGGGGTGGTCGGGTGCTGGGAATTTGCGGCGGCTATCAGATGTTGGGCCGCGCTGTGGCCGACCCCGATGGGATCGAAGGCCCGCCGGGCAGTGCCGCGGGGCTGGGGTTGCTGGATGTTACGACCGTTCTTAGCCCGCAGAAAACCCTGCGCCGGGCTGATCTCGGCGCAGGCTATGAAATGCATATGGGCGTGACCACCGGCCCCGACCGAGATCGCCCATTTCGCGGCGAGGACGGCGCGGTGAGCGCGGATGGTCGGGTGATTGGCACCTACCTGCATGGTGTGCTCGCCTCGGATGAATTGCGCGGCGCGTTGCTCGCAAGCTGGGGCGGGACGGTTTCCGATTATCGGCATGAGGCGGCAATTGAGGCAGCACTTGATGGGCTGGCGGCGCATTTGGAAGCGCATATCGATATCGATGCGTTGTTCAGCCTCGCGCGATGATCGCCAGCACAATAACCACCGCGATTTCGCAGCCACACGCCACGCGGTAAAGTCGCAACGCGCGCCGTAGATCCGCAGCCGCGGCCTCGGCTCGGCCATCCCCCATCCACGCATCCTCGACGCGGGTATCACCATAAATGCGCGGCCCGGCGAGGCGCAGGCCCAGCGCACCGGCCATCGCAGCCTCAGGCCAGCCCGCATTCGGGGAGCGGTGTTTGCCCGCATCCCGCCATGCCGCACGCAGCGCGCCGCGCCAATCCGCGCGCCACAGAAACGCGGCGGTGACAATCCAAATGGCCGAAAGCCGCGCGCCGGGCAGGTTGATCACATCATCCAACCGCGCCGCCGCCCACCCGAACGCGGCGTGACGCGGCGTTCGGTGGCCGATCATCGAGTCGGCGGTGTTGATTGCTTTGTAGAACACCAAGCCCGGCAGCCCGAACATCGCGCACCAAACCATGGGAGAGACCACGCCGTCGGCGAAATTCTCCGCCAAGCTTTCAATCGCAGCGCGGCACACGCCGGGCTCATCAAGCGATTGCGGATTGCGTCCAACGATCATCGAAACCGCCAGCCGCCCGCCATCAAGCCCACCATCGCGCAGCCCATTGGCGACGGCCAACACATGATCAAACAGGCTGCGTTGGGCGAACAGGCTGGAGGCAAGCAGGGCTTCGACAATGAGTGCGGGAGTGAGGGGCAGGGTGGCTTGCACGGCGCATTCAATCGCCCCCCCCACGCCAGCCGCGCTGATGGCCAGGATAATCACCGCCACCACGCCCATGAGGCGGCGGGTGGCGCTCGGCCATTGCGGTTGGTTCAGATGGCGATCCAGGGCGCTGATCAACGCTCCAATCCACACCACCGGATGGCGTATGGCGCGAAACAGCGCGTCGGGGTATCCGGTTGCAGCTTCGATCAACAAGGTCACAGCCGTAAGCGAAAGGGTGAGGATGGATCAGACTCCGATACTGCGCCCTTTGATGCCACACGGCGGCATGCTCGCCCAGGCGCGCTTGTTGTTTCCGCATGCGCCGGAGCCGTTTATCGACCTCTCCACCGGCATCAACCCCGTGGCATATCCCCTGCAGCCGTTCGCGCCCGAGGCGTTCACCCGTCTGCCGGAAGCCGCTGATATCGCCGCACTCGAACGCGTTGCGGCGGCGGCTTTTGGCGTGCCAGACAGTGCCTGTGTGCTGGCCGGCCCTGGAACGCAGATTTTCATCTCACTGCTGCCCCGATTGATTGGCAAACGCCGGGTTTCGGTGCTGTCGCCCACCTATAGCGAGCATGCGCTGGCATGGCGCAGTGCGGGGTGCGAGGTGCTTGAGTCCGCCTCCCTCGACGTCATAGCGGAGGCGGATATTGCCGTGGTGTGCAACCCGAACAATCCGGACGGTCGGGTGATCGCGCGGGCAGATTTGGCTGCACTGGCCGATATCATGGCGCGCAAAGGCGGCATGTTGGTGGTGGATGAGGCGTTTGCCGATTTGGAACCGGCCGTGAGCATCGCCGACCATGCTGGGCTCAGCGGGCTGATCATTTTGCGGTCCTTCGGCAAATGGAGCGGTTTGGCGGGGTTGCGGCTTGGCTTTGTATTGGGCGAATCGGCCCTGATGGCGGTTCTTCGGAACGCGCTTGGCCCGTGGTGTGTAAGCGGCCCTGCCTTGGCGGCGGGGATACAGGCTCTGCCGGATCGGGCGTGGCGCGCTGAAGCGTCTGTGCGGTTGGCGCGCGATGCGGCGCGGTTGGATACAGCACTCTTGGCGCACGGCATGACCCTGGTGGGCGGCACGCGTCTGTTTCGACTCTACGAAGGCGAGGACGCACAAAAACTCTGGCAGCGACTTGGCGGAGCAGGAATTCTCACCCGCCGCTTCGATTACGCACCGAAATGGCTGCGACTTGGCATTCCCGCCGGAAAAATCGCAATCCCGTAGGGCGGGAGAACCCCGCCCACCCCCTATTCCGATAACAACCCGGAACAATCAGAATACAACTGCCCCTGCGTCTTCACCGCAGTTTTCCAAAGCCCTCCCGCCGCGCCCACGCCAGCACGCCCCTGGGCAACGGAATGCGGAACGGCTCCGGCTTCACGCGAGGCTTTCGGACGCGCGGCTTCGTCTCACGGCTGGTTGTCGTCGCAGCACCGCTCACGCCCGGCACCTCCATCGCCAACGCGCGACACAACGGACGCAGAATCCGCCGCGCCTGCGCCGATTCGGCGAGCAATGCAGCCATCTCCGGCGTGCCGAGCACTGTCTGCAACAGCGAGTGGTAGGCGCCTGCGTGATGCGTGCCGAGTTTCATCAGCCAGCCGAATGTGCGGGGCAATCGAATATCCTGCGCCGGAACAGGTTTTTTGCGCCCCCGCACCACCAGCCGATGCGGCCTCAGCCACAGCGATCCAGTCCGGTAACGCGTCAGCAACCGCTCCATTCGCCGGATAACACTGCTAACACGGCGATGCATCATGATCCCGATGGCAGGCTCCAGCCCAAACTTCCCCAACGCCCCCATCAGACCAAGCAAAATCGTCCGCAGATTGGCAGAGATTGTCTCAAGCGAGGAGGGTGAGGGGGAAGGGATCGAATCCATTTGTTATTATAATTCACACTCACTGGCCAATTGCAAGCAAAACCCACCAAATCAGCCTGTCATCGCAAGCGCAGCCATCCACCGCAATCGAGCCAATTGCCAGATGGGCTGCCACGCTTCGCGCGCAATAATGCCCTGATGGGCGCAATCGGGCGGAAATGTTGCGCAATTCCGCCCCTGCAAACCCGCGCCTAAGCCGCCATTGCCTCGGGTGGCTTGGTGCCGAACAGGAATTCGATCTCGTCGAATTCGAGTTGCGGCAAATCTTCGCCTTCCTCGAACGCCAGCTTGGCCAAGGCCGCTTTGCGCTCCTGCATGTCGATGATGCGTTCCTCCACCGTGTCGGCGGCCACCATCTTGTAAACAAAGACGGATTTCTTCTGCCCGATACGATGCGCCCGATCCGAGGCCTGATCTTCCACCGCCGGGTTCCACCATGGATCATAGTGGATAACGG
>CAIZGT010000516.1 GCA_903932545.1 uncultured Rhodospirillales bacterium | reverse complement strand
CGGCGCGGTGACGAGCGAGGCGTTGGCGCAATCCCTCACGGCCTTGCTGCCCGAGGGCGCGATCATTTGCGATGAAAGCGTAAGCTTTGGCCGCGCGCTCTATCCCAACATGCACGGTGCCGCCCCGCATGACTGGCTGCAACTCTGCGGCGGTGCCATCGGCGAGGGCATGCCGCTGGCGGTGGGCGCTGCCATCGCCTGCCCGGATCGGCGGGTGGTGACGCTACAGGCTGATGGGTCTGGCATGTACACGCTGCAATCGCTCTGGACGATGGCGCGTGAGAAGCTGGACGTCACGGTGATCATTCTCGCCAATCGCAAATATGCGATTTTGCTGCTCGAACTCGCCAATGTGGGCGCCAACCCGGGGCGCACGGCGCTCGATATGATGGACCTCACCAACCCCACGCTGGATTGGGTTCATCTCGCGGCAGGCATGGGGGTGGAGGCAATTCGGGTGGACAATATGGCCGCGTTCAATGATGCGTTCGTGGCGGCCAATCAGCGGCGCGGGCCGTTTCTGATCGAATTGGTGATTTGATCTAGCGCCATGATCGTCCGCCCCCGCCCCAGTTTGTTCAGCCTGCTGTTCGCCATGCGCGGCTCAATCCTGCCCACGATTGCGCCGCGCATTTTGCTGGTGGCGGGGTTCTCCGCCGTTGTCGCGCTCGCACAGCAGCGCGCGCCGCAGCATTTTCCCGAACTCACGGTGGTGCCGTTCACCCTGGTGGGGCTGGCGCTGTCAATCTTCCTCGGCTTTCGCAACAACGCGTGTTACGAGCGCTGGTGGGAGGGGCGGCGACAATGGGGCGCGTTGGTGGGGGAAACCCGTGCATTTCTGCGTGATTCGCTCACAATTGTGCCCAATGATCCCGACTTACATCGCCGCATCGCGCTGCGCACCGTCGCCTTCGCCGACGAGTTGCGCGCGCAGTTGCGCACCGGCGCGCCCACGGCTGGCTCGGCGTTTCTGCCTGATAGCGACGTGTCACGGCGCGGGGCGGATGCGGTGCTGTGGCTGCAAGCGCGCGAGCTTTACACGCTGATGCAAGAGGGGGCGTTGACCGACATTCTCTATCGCGGCCTGACCGATCGGCTGGATGCAATGACCGGCATTCAAGCCGCGTGTGAGCGCATCCGTTCGACGCCGACGCCCTACACTTACACATTGCTGCTACACCGCACCGCTTGGCTGTTCTGCATGCTGCTACCATTCGGCTTGGCGAGCACGCTCGGGCTTGCCACCACGCTGGCCTGCACCATCCTCGCCTATGCCTTTTTCGGCCTGGATGCGTTGGGCGACGAGTTGGAAGAGCCGTTCGGCATGAGCCACAATGCCTTGCCGCTGGACGCGCTGGTGCGCATCATCGAAATCTCCGCTTTCGAAGCAATTGGCGCTCCTGCGCCGGAGCCGTTGCAGCCGGTGGATTATTTGCTGACGTGAGATCACCAGTGTTTCGTATGATACCGATGTCCAAATCAACGGCGATTGCAGGCGCAGTGGCCCTCCTTATCGCGCTCAAATTGATGGCTTACGTCCTACTCACGGACATGCCACTTGAAAGCGCGATGTGCCAATGGGATTGCGGAGCATATAAAGAGATTGTTGACATTGGGTATGATGCCCAGATGCATTTTGTTGTTGGTTGTTGCTGGCAGGCGAACTGGGCATTTTTTCCGCTTTTTCCACTTTTGATTTTAAGTCTAAAAAGTTTCATTGATGCCAGCACTGGTGTGCTGGGGATAATTGTATCATCTGCATTTTTCTGGGCCTTTGCATTGCTCGGCGTAAAATATCGTGTGGTTACCCGCCATGAGACCAGCGTATGGCCTTGGCTGATTGTTTTGCTTTGCGGTCCAAATAGTTTCTATTTTCAAGCGGGTTACACTGAATCATTATTTGCCATGCTGGTGATGCTGATTTTCTTGGGCCTGGTGCATCACCGTCCTTGGGTTGCGGCCATCGCGACGGGGTTTCTCACCGCAACGCGACCGACTGGTGTGTTGATGGCGATTCTTCTTGGTTTTCGCCAATTATGGGCCGTGCGCCTCGCAAAATCCTGGGGCGAGGGGCTGAGTTCGCTGGCCCCATTGGCTGTGGCCCCGCTGGGGATTATAGGCTTTATGACATTTTTATACTTTCATATCGGTGACGCATTGGCCTTTTTGCACATCCAATCGGGGTGGGGTCGCACGGGCGGAAATCCGCTTCGGGTGCTGAGCGCCCCGTTCATATCTTGGAAAACGGGACACCTGGAGCGTTCTGCTGTTTATTTCGCAGCATGGGCCATTCTCGGACTGATGGCCGCTGCCTGGCTCGCAAGTCGGCGATTTTTTGCCGAGGCTTGGCTTTGCGGTGCGGTGATCATTCTCGCGTTAAGCTCTGGGAGTTTGCAGAGCATGCCCCGTTTCGTCGCCACCAATCCGGCCTTTTTGTTGGCCGCTGCAGATTTTTGGGTGCTGATCCAGTCCCGCTATCTGCGCGCGATCATCGCTTTGACACTGGTTGGTTTGCAAGCTGTGTTGGTTTTGGAATGGTCAAAGCGAGTTTTTTATCTGATATGACAGCGTTTTGGGGCGTCATATTGTCAAATTTGGCACATGAACGGCGTGACCAACAGCAACACTCCACTCGCCTCCCCCTTCATCGCCGTCTTGCCAAACGCAAGGATTGCCAATTTTGCGCCATGCCGTAACGTTCGCCCATGGCCCGAAAGAGGTCAGCTATTTGGGGGAATTCGGCCATGCGGCTCTTTCGCAATTCGGCGCGCGGGAACGTGCTGGTGTTGCTGTGCCTGATGTATTTCATCACCTATATCGACCGGGTGAATGTCAGCT
>CAIZGT010000515.1 GCA_903932545.1 uncultured Rhodospirillales bacterium | reverse complement strand
TTCCGGCCAATTTCCGGCAATGAGCGGCTGGTGAGTTGCTTGGCCAGATACATCGCCACTTGTCGCGGCCGCGCAACTGCGCGAGCACGGCGGGCAGAGGACATGTCGCTGATGCGGATGTTGTAATGCTCAGACACCCGGCGTTGAATTTCTTCAATCGTCACCCGGCGATCATGCGCCTTGAGGATGTCGTGCAGCACTTCTTGCGTGGCTTCGAGCGTAACACTGCGGCCAAACAGATTGGCATGTGCGATCAAGCGGTTCAGCGCGCCCTCAAGCTCACGCACATTGGTGGTGATCTTGTGGCTGAGGAATTCCATCACTTTGTGCGGCACCGGCACGCCCGCGCGGGTGGCCTTTGCCTCAAGGATCGACATGCGCAGTTCAAACGTGGTGGCGTGCAGGTCGGCCACCATACCGCAGCCCAGGCGGGTGCGCACGCGGTCTTCTAGGCCGGAGAGATCAGACGGCGATTTGTCTGACGACACCACGATCTGCTTGCCGGCATCCACCAGCGCATTGAATGTGTGGAAGAATTCTTCCTGCGTTGCGTCTTTGCCGATGAGGAACTGCAAATCGTCCACCATCAGCACATCAACGCTGCGCAGTTGTTCCTTGAACTCCATCGTCGATTTTGCGCGGATTGCCGCAATGAAGCGGTACATAAACTTCTCAGCGGACATATAGGCAACCGCAACCGGATTGCGCTGCTCGGTCGGGTTTGTCAGTTCCCAGGCGATGGCGTGCATGAGATGGGTTTTACCCAGCCCGACACCGCCATAGAGAAACAGCGGATTAAAGCCCTGGCTCGCCGGATTTTCGGCCACGCGACGGGCGCAGGCATAGGCGAACTCGTTCGGCTTGCCGACGATGAAGCTGTCAAACGTGAAGCGCGGGTCAAGTGGCGCATCCAGCCGATCTTCGGCACGTAACGGCGTCGCGTGCTGCGGGGCGACGTAATGGATGGCCTCATGCATCGGCACGGCAGCCTGAACGGATTGCGCCACTGGGCGGGACGGCGGCGGCGCGCTGAGCGGTTCCGACAGCGGAGCCATTTGCACGCCCGGGCCAACGCGGATTTCTACCCGGCGCACCGCACGGTTTTCAGCCGTCCACAACGCGGTGAGCCGATCGCCGTAATGCGTGCGCACCCAATCTCGCAGAAAGCGTGTGGGCAGACGAACGGTGATCTCGTCACCTTCCTGGCCGACCAGCGTCATTTGACGCAGCCAAGTACGGTATTCCACATCGCCGACTTCGCTTTGCAATCGACCGCGCACCTTGGCCCACTGCACGGCCAGTTGCGAATCGCTTTGGGAAGTGGTGGAAGTAGTGGCTGAATGCGCGGCGGATGCGGGGCTAACTGGCAACAGATTATCCTCCGATCCCATCATGGACTGACCGCTCCCTCGAGCCAAAAACAGACATTGCAAGGCTGGTTAGGCCGATCGGCGATCGCCTATTATTCTAGAAATGATAAGGCGGAAAAACGCCTTTCCGCAAATCACAAGTTCCTGGTTTTATCCCGCTCGGCACAATTAAACAACTTGACAGGTATTTTTGCGGCTCGACGTAATTTTTTCTCGTGCGGACGCAAGTGTGCATTCCGCATATGCAGAATGCACAATGTTATTACATCCAAAGCTGAAATTGTCGCTTGAAGGAACCGCCTCTGTTCAAAGGCGATTACTTTAGGCGGTGGCCATCGCCTTAATCCGAGCCGACAAGCGCGACAGCTTGCGGGCGACGGTGTTGAGATGAATCACGCCTTTGGTCTGTGCCCGCTGGGCTTCTGGCTGGGCGGCCTGAAAAGCGGCCTGAGCCTGAGACTTGTCACCAGAGGCAATCGCCACTTCAACCTTCTTGAGGAAGGTGCGCATGCGGGACTTGCGAGCCGCATTGCGTTCGGTGCGGACGGCGGTCTGGCGGATGCGCTTGCGCGCGGAGGCGTTATTGGCCATGGGCTCTCTTCGATCACTCGGCGACCGGATAACCGGC
>CAIZGT010000514.1 GCA_903932545.1 uncultured Rhodospirillales bacterium | reverse complement strand
CATTTTTTTGTCTGGATATAGAACTTTTCCAGCGTTGAATCACTTGCTATTTCGAGCGCCTCAGGACGAAGTTCGTCCAGTTTATCCAACGCATCTTTTAGAGTCACGGCGTCCAAACTAGTGGCCTGCATCATCTAAATTGAACTATTGCGTTCTGCTGCGAACGCTGATTCTTGACCAGTCACCTTCTGAGGGCAAGGGGACTGGTCCATGGCCAATAAGAAATTCTTCGTCGAACTCGATGCAGCCGAGCGTGCACGCCTGACTGCGCTTATTTCGAAAGGCAAGTCATCTGCGAAGTCGCTTTTGAAGGCGCGCATCCTGCTCAAGGCCGACCAGGGCGAGGGCGGCGAGGCGTGGCCGGACGAGAAGATCTGCGAAGCGCTCGATACCAACGTCTCAATGGTCGCGCGCGTACGCGCGAGGTTCGTCGATCAGGGCCTCGACGCCGTGCTGACGCGCAAGAAGCGCGAAACGCCGCCGATCCAGCCGATCTTCGATGGCGAGGCCCAAGCCAAGCTGACCGCGCTCGCCTGTTCCGCGCCGCCCGCCGGGCACGCGCGCTGGACGATCCGTCTGCTGTCGGAGCATGTGGTCGAACGCAAGATCGTACCAGCCGCACACTTCAACACCGTTGGCCGGGCGTTAAAAAAAACGAACTCAAACCGCACCTGAGCGAATATTGGGTCATCCCGCCAAAGGCCAACGCCGCCTTCGTCGCCGCCATGGAGAACGTGCTCGAAGTCTATACGCGGCCGCACGACCCGAAGCGGCCTCTGGTCTGCCTCGACGAGACATCCAAGCAGCTTGTCGCCGAGACGCGCGCGCCATTGCCTATGAAGCCGGAACATCCGGCACGCTTCGACTACGAGTACAAGCGCAATGGCACCGCCAACATCTTCATGCTGTTCGCGCCGCTCGAAGGCTGGCGCACTGCAAAGATAACTGAGCGGCGCACAGCCATTGACTATGCGCATGTTCTTAAGGATTTGAGCGACATCCACTTCGCCGCGGCGGAGAAGATCGTGATGACGCAGGACAATTTGAATACGCACGCTCAGGCGTCGTTGTACGAAGCGTTCGAACCGGCCGAAGCGCGGCGCCTCGTCGAGCGCTTCGAGTGGATTTACACCCCGAAGCATGGCAGCTGGCTCAATCTTGCGGAATCGGAGTTGGGCGTGCTCGCCGGCCAATGTCTCGACCGGCGTATTCCAGACCGCGCAACACTCGAACGCGAAGTCGCGGCCTGGGTCTCAAAGCGCAACACCCACAACGTTACGGCCAATTGGCACTTCACCACCGCCGACGCCCGTGTAAAACTCAAAAGCCTGTACCCCGCATTTTAGGTGATTCAGGGCACTAGTACACCCCGCCGAAAGTTTCGACTCGTATCTCTGATATTATCTGGATAGGTGAGTCTGGGAGGCAACAGGCTCGGCTGCAAGTAGCGTTTGCCAACGATCGACGCGGGTCAAGGCTGGGCAAATCGGTTCATAGGGCCTCCATCGTACCAACCGATGGAGGCAAGCATGGCGGGCCACATAGCTGCGCCGCTGGAACTGACAACGGAGCAGCGCCAGGAACTCACTTTGCTTAGCCGGGCGCATTCAACGCCGCAGAAGCTGGCGGAGCGGGCGCGGATTATCTCGCTGGCGGCCGATGGCGTGAGCGTAACGGAGACGGCGCAGCGGCTTTGCCTATGGCGCAAGACCGCCAGCATGTGGCGTAAGCGCTGGCGGGAGGCAGAGTCCTCAGCGAGCACGGCGGAGCGTTTAAGCGATGCGCCTCGCTGCGGAGCGCCGGGTAAATTCACACCGGAGCAGGTTTGCGCGATCATCGCCTTGGCCTGCGAAGACCCCAAGGACACCGATCTACCCATCAGCCAATGGAGCCAGAGCGAGGTGGCCCGGCAAGCGATCAAGCGCGGCATCGTGCCTTCCATTTCGCATGGCTCGGTGGGACGCTTTTTTAAAAGAGTCAGCGCTTAAACCCCACCGTATCCGCTATTGGCTTACCCCCAAGCCGGACCCTGATTTCGAAGCCAAAAGCGCGGGCGTTTGCGCCGCCTATCTCGAAGCGCCTGCCGCGGCTGAGAAAGGCGTGCGCACCGTTTCCATCGATGAGATGACGGGCATTCAGGCGCTGGAGCGCGCCGCCGCCTCGCTGCCCATGAAGCCTGGGAAGGTAGAGCGGCGTGAGTTCGAATATATCCGCCACGGCACGCAAACCTTGATCGCCTCTTTCGATGTTGTCACCGGCAAAGTCCAGGGCATGGTGGGCGAAAGTCGCACCGAGGCCGATTTCGTGGCTTACCTTGAGGCGCTGTTCGCCACGGATGAACACGCGCAGGGATGGAAAATCGTCTGCGATAACCTCAACACCCACCTCTCCGAGGGTGTTGTCCGCCTCGTGGCCCGGCTATCCGGCGTCAACGAAGAGCTTGGCGAGAAAGGAAAATCCGGACATCTGAAGAACAAGGCCTCGCGGGAGGCGTTTTTGCGCGACGCCTCTCACCGCATTTTCTTCTCCTTCACCCCGAAACACGCTTCCTGGCTGAACCAAATCGAAATCTGGTTTTCCATCCTGGTTCGCAAGCTCCTGCGTCGGGGTAGTTTCAAATCCACCGCCGAGTTGAAGCAACGCATCGAGGCGTTTATCGCCTACTTTAACCAAACCATGGCCAAGCCCTTCCGCTGGACCTTCTCCGGCAAGCCGCTCGTAGCGTGAGCCCAGCGATAGGGGGCGAAACTTCCGGCGGGGTGTGCTAGGAGCCCGTCCATTTTATGCCCGTGGCGCTACGAGACAAGTGGCTGGCCGGCCTGCTTGACACCGTGGGGCT
>CAIZGT010000513.1 GCA_903932545.1 uncultured Rhodospirillales bacterium | reverse complement strand
GGAAGCCGAGCGCGCATCAATGTGTCAAGCTGGCTTCCTGCAACGCTGCATCATGTGTATGAGCAGAGAATGCCTCGTTCCAAGCGCGCGGAATTTCCGCAACCCGACCTGATCACCGACACCGAAACGCTCGCCGCCCTGTGCGAGCGTCTGCGTGGCGAAACCTTCGTCACCGTCGATACCGAGTTCATGCGTGAACGCACCTATTGGCCGGAACTCTGCCTGGTGCAGCTTGCGTCGGACACCGAAGTCGCGGTGGTGGACAGTTTGGCCCCAGGCATCGACCTCGCCCCGCTCGGCGCGTTGCTGGCCGATGAGCGCGTGATGAAAGTCTTCCACGCCGCGCGGCAGGACATCGAAATCTTCGTGCTGCTGTTCGGCGACGTGCCGCGCCCGCTGTTTGACACCCAAATCGCTGCGATGGTCGCAGGCTTTGGCGATCAGGTCGGCTATGACGCGCTGATTGCCTCGCTTACCGGCGGCCATATCGACAAGGCGCATCGCTTCTCGGACTGGTCCGCCCGCCCGCTATCGCCCGCCCAAATCAACTACGCCGCCGCCGATGTCACGCATCTGCGCCGTGCTTACGAAAAGCTGAGCGCCAAGCTGGAGAAAGATGGCCGCTTGGAGTGGGTGTCTGAGGAGATGGGCATTCTCGCCGATCCCAACACCTACCGCGCCAATCCGGAAACTTTGTGGGAGAAGATGCGCCCGCGTACCAACAACCGCCGCATGCTCGGCGTGTTGCGTGCCGTCACGGCATGGCGCGAGCGCGAAGCACAGCGCAGCAACATCCCGCGTCAGCGCATGCTCAAAGATGAAACGCTGCTCGAAATCGCCGCCACTGCCCCCACCGACGCCGACCAACTCGCCCGCGCGCGCGGTGTCAGTCGCGGTTTGGCCGACGGCAAAACCGGCGTATCCCTGCTCGCTGCCATCGCCGAGGCGCAGGCGCTGCCCGATGAAGCGATGCCAGAACTGCCACAGCACCGCGACGGGCCGAAGCCGTCCCCAGCCTTGGTCTCATTGCTCAAAGTGCTGCTCGCCGCCAAATGTGAACAATTCAATGTTGCACCAAAATTGGTGGCAAATTCCGAAGAAATCGACCGCTTGGCGTGTGAAGATAAGCCAAATATCCCAAGCTTGATGGGCTGGCGCGCTGAAGTATTCGGCCAGGATGCAATGGCGCTTAAGCGCGGTGAGTTGGCCCTCAGCGTGGACGGCAAGCGGGTGAAATTGATCCGCGGCTAGTCTCAGCCCTGGGCTCGGTTGCGAGCAGGCGGTTCGATATCCGGCAGAAACACCGCCAGCAGCCCAACTGCGGGCAAGAAGGCGCAGACCTCAAATACAAACTCAACGCTGGTGTGATCCGCCAACGCACCGAGTGACGCCGCCCCCACGCCGGCCATGCCAAAGGCGAGGCCGAAAAACAGGCCGGAGATGGTGCCGACCTTCCCCGGCATCAATTCCTGTGCATACACGACAATCGCCGCGAACGCTGATGACAGCACAAGACCGATCGGCACGGTGAGAATCGCCGTCCACAGCGCGTTCGCGTGCGGCAAGGCAACGGTGAAGGGCAGCACGCCGAGGATCGAAATCCAGATCACCCGCCGCCGCCCAATCCGGTCACCAAGCTGGCCTCCAACGATGGTGCCAACCGCCACCGAGGCGAGAAACACGAACAGCAAGGTCTGCGCATGCTGCACCGAGGCACCGAAATGGTGGATCATATAGAAGGTATAAAACGTGTTCAGGCTGGCAGTGTAGAAGAATTTCGAGAACATCAGCGCCAGCAGAATCCCCACCGTGATCGCCACCCGACGCGGGCTGACCGGCGATACCGCCGCCACCACAGGCCGCTTGGCGGCATTGCGACGCTGTTGGGCATACCAACCGCCAACCCAACCCAACACCAGCATCCCAAGCAGCGCGAAGCCTGAGAACCACGCAACCGACCCTTGGCCGCGCGGCAACACAATGAAGGCGGCCAGTAGCGGCCCAATCGCCTGCCCGGCATAGCCGCCCACTTGGAACAATGACTGCGCCATGCCATGCCGCCCGCCCGACGCCAGCCGCGCCATCCGCGAGCTTTCCGGATGAAACACCGACGAGCCGGTGCCCACCATTGCCGCCGCCAGCAGCGTGGCGGTGAAGGTGGTGGCCTGCGACAGCATGACCATCCCGATCAGCGAGAACCCCATGCCGAACACCAGCGAATACGGCTTCGGTCGCTTGTCGGTTAGAAACCCCACCAGCGGTTGCAACAGCGACGCCGTGACCTGGAACGCCAGGGTGATCAGCCCAATCTGGCCGAAGTCGAGATGCAGATTCTCCTTCACCATCGGATACATCGACGGGATCAGCGATTGCATCATGTCGTTGAGCATGTGGCAGAAGCTAAGGCTGAGCAGAATTGGGAACACAGCTTCACTCGCCTGCGGCCGTTCCAATGAAACCCCAACCGCGTTCGACATCACCCAACTCCCTTTGCCACCGTTAAGATGGGGGAGTTCAGCGCCATGTCACCACCCATATTTTCGGAGGGCGGAAGTGCGCAGCACCCCCGCCGTCACGCCGCCATCACCCCACCAGCTTCGCCAGCCAGCCGAATAGGCCGATATGCGACAGATCATTCCAGGTGGCGAACACGAACAACGAGGCCAGCAGTGCGAACCCGGCGCGCAGCCCATATTCCTGCGCGCGCGGCGGCAGCGGCTTGCCGCGCAAGGCTTCAAGCGCGAAGAACACCAAATGCCCACCGTCCAAAATCGGGATCGGAAACAGGTTCAGCAGGCCAAGATTAACCGATAGCACCGCGATAAAGCTCACCAGCGAGGCCACACCTAGCTCTGCCACCTGCCCGGAAAGCTGCGCAATCCGCAACGGCCCGCCAAGTTCTTCAGTGCCGCGCTGGCCGGTGATCATCTGCCCCACGCCCGCCAGCGTTTGCGCGGCGACGTTGTAGGTCTGCACCACGCCGTCCGGCAGCGCGTCGATCACCGACACCGGATCATACGACACCTTGCCGCCACGAATGCCCAGCACCCCGGCCGCACCGCGCGTCTCGGGCGTCGCCACCACGTCAATCGTACGGCCGTTGCGATCCAGTGACACATGCAGTGCCACGCCGCCGCTATGGCCGACGATGGCTTGGATGTCCTCAAACCGGATAATTTTGCTGCCATCAATGCGCGATATCACATCCCCCGCCACAATGCCCGCACGCGCCGCAGCGGAATCAGCCATCACCTCACCCACCACCGGCAGCGTGTGCGGCTTGCCGGTCACCAGGAACAATCCGGCGAACAGCACCGCGGCCAAGATGAAATTGGCAACCGGCCCAGCCGCCACCACAATCGCGCGCGACAGGGTGGATTTCTCGTGGAATGTCTGGCCTAGCTTCCACGAAGCGCGGATCTCATCCGTTACGTCTTCGGGCTGTTCTTGGCCGTGCAGCTTCACATAGCCACCCAGCGGCAACAGGCAGAACCGCCATTCGGTGCCGCGCTTGTCGGTGCGGCTGGCCAACACTTTGCCAAAACCGATCGAGAACGCCTCAACATACACACCACGCCAACGCGCGGCGAGGTAGTGGCCCATTTCATGGATGAACACCAAAACACCCAGCACGATGGCGAAGGCGATGGGGGTGCGCAGATAGGTGGGCAGCATTTCGAGCACAGCGCATTCCAATCGAAGGCTAAAAGGTCAAACCGCCACAGCCGAGCGGGTGAGGCAGAATTCAGTGGCCTTGGCGCGGGCCTCAGCGTCGATGTCAATCACCGCCTCAATGCTGGGCGCGGCGCGATGCCCCATCAACTGCATCACCTCTTCCACCACAGCGGCGATGTCGAGGAAGCCAATCCGGCGGTTGAGGAACGCCTCCACCGCAATCTCATTCGCCGCACTCATCAGCGTGGGGACGCCACCGCCGGACTGCAAGGCCTCGCGCGCCAAACGAAGGGCTGGGAAGCGGATCGGATCAGGCTCGCTGAACTCCAGCTTGCCGAGTTTGACCAGATCAAGCCGAGGTGCTGCCGTGCTGATGCGCGATGGCCACGCCAGCGCATGCGCAATCGGCACCCGCATATCCGGGCTGCCAAGCTGGGCGAGCACCGAGCCATCGGCGTAGCACACCATCCCGTGCACGGTGGATTGCGGATGCACCAGCACCTCGATCACATCCGAGCCCAGGCCGAACAGCCGCGCGGCCTCGATCACCTCCAGGCCTTTGTTCATCATCGTGGCGGAGTCGATGGAGATTTTGGCG
>CAIZGT010000512.1 GCA_903932545.1 uncultured Rhodospirillales bacterium | reverse complement strand
GAGAGGTTGACAGTCAATAGGTTGTTACACTTTGATCTGAATCAAACCGGAAAAGCATTATCATCTCGTCATTGCGAGCGCAGCGCAGCAATCCACGGCGACGCTGGCTGCATCGCCGTGGATCCCACGCTGCGCTGTGGATGACGGATTGGCAGGACGGCTCAAACCGCCTGCGAATGCCGCATCTGCTCCGAAGCCACTTTCAGATACGCATCGAACACCGCCGCCACATTGCGCACGAACGGTCGCCCGGCCTCGGTTACCGTGATCTGCGCACCCTGGCGGGTTACCAGCCCATCCTCAACAAACACCTCCAACGCGCGCGCGTCAGCCAGCAAATCATCCGCCACCTGCCCATAGGCAGCAGCCACCTCATGCAGATCCACATAGAGATGACACATAATCTGCTCAATCACCGCCCGGCGCAGCTCGTCATCCGGTTGCAGCGCATAGCCACGCGTGACAGCGAATTGAGTGGAGCGGATCGCCTTCGCATATTCCGGCACGGTAGAAGCGTTTTGCACATAGCCCTGCGGCATCGTGCCAATCGAACTCGCCCCAATCCCGATCAACGCCGATGCGCTGTCGGTGGTGTAGCCCTGAAAGCTGCGATGCAGCGATTGCGCCTGTGCTGCCTTTGCCATCGGATCATCGGGGCGGGCATAGTGATCCAGCCCGATCGCAACATAGCCCGCGTGCTCCAACACCTCGCCAATCACCCGGCGCTGTGCGAACCGCGCCTGCGCATCGGGCAGGGTTTCCGGGCGGATCAATTGCTGATGCCGCTTCATCCAAGGCACATGCGCATAGCCAAACACCGCAATGCGGTCTGCGTCCAGTTCCAGCGCCTGCTCGGCGGTGCGCACCACACTTTCCACGGTTTGCAGCGGCAGGCCGTAAATCAGATCGAGATTGATCGCATTGATGCCCACACCGCGCAGCCGTTGCGCACAGCTTTCGGTGATCTCAAAGCTTTGCGGGCGGCCAATGGCTTCCTGCACATCCTCGTTGAAATCCTGCACGCCCAAGCTCGCGCGATTAACGCCCATTTGCCACAGCGCGGCCAGGCGGTCGGCGTCGAGATTGGTCGGGTCGAGTTCGATGGCAATTTCCGCGTCCGGCAACACGTCAAACAACCGCCGCACGCGCTCCATAATCCGCAGCAGCCATTTCGCAGGCATCGTGGTGGGCGTGCCGCCGCCCCAGTGGATATGGCTCACCGGCAACCTGCGCCCGATGGCAAACGCCACCTGCTCAAGCTCGGAGATCATCAACTCCGCATACGTTATGCGCGGCCCCTCATTGCGCACCACCTGGGTGTTGCAGCCGCAATACAGGCACAACCGCTCGCAGAACGGCACGTGCAAGTAAAGCGAGAGCGGCTTGTCGTCGGGCAAGGCCTCCAGCCAATCGCCGTAGCGCACCGGCGAGAAGCCGGACTGGAAATTCGGAGCCGTCGGATACGATGTATACCGCGGCACGCGCCCGTCGTAACGGGCAATGAGTTCTGCCTCTGTCATGCCCACACTGTGCGAGCACGCGCAGAGGCAAACCTTGACTCAAATCAACGCTTGGCAACCGGCGGCAAATCTTCTTCGAGAACGACCATATTCACCGAATAAGACACTTCACCCTCATCCTCATCGCGGTGCAGCGTGCCAACCACTTCGTCATTGACGCAAAGTTCCACAGACAGGCCCTTTTTGGCGGGCGGCACAACGCGGATGATGTCAGTGCCAAACAATTTGCGCAGATACGCTTGCACGCGGGTGATTTCAGCGGGGCTCATGATACCGATTCCTTCAATATGGCCCTGATGTGCCCTGCATCGGCATAGCACGTCCAGACCCGGCTTGCCCGATGCGCGCAACCCCGGCATGAAAGATCGAAAAACCATTCGGAGGCTAACATGATCGACCCTGCCATCGCCATCGCCATCCAAGACCTCGTGATTGCCAACCGGATCATGGCCCATGAGGGTGTGATCGATGATTTCGGCCATGTCGCCGTGCGCAATCCGCTCAACCCCGATCATTATTTTATCTCCTGCAGCCGCAGCCCCGAACTGGTGGACCGTGAAGACATCATGGAGATGGACATGAACGACCAGCCCATCGATCAGCGTGGGCGGTCAATGTATAAAGAGCGCGTCATCCACTCCGCCATCTTCAAAGCGCGGCCCGATGTGAACGCCGTGGTGCATCACCACGCGAAGGAATTGCTGCCCTTCACCATCACCGGCATGCACGAAAAATTCCGCCCCGCCATGCATCTCGCCGCCGTGCTCGGCAAGCACATCCCGTTCTGGGACAGCCAAACCGATTTCGGTGACACCAACATGCTGATCGAAACCCCCGAACAGGGCGACAGTTGCGCCCGCGCTTTGGGGCCGAACACCTGCCTCATGCTACGCGGCCACGGCGCCAATTGCGTCGCCGCCAATCTGCAACAGGTGGTGTTCATCAGCGTCCAGATGCGCGAAAACGCCGCGTTGCTGCTGCACGCCTTGCCGATGGGTGCCGTGACCTATCTCACCGATGGCGAGATCGAGCAGACCCAGGCGATGCAACTGGGCGAAAACCCAATGACGCGCGCCTGGGATTACCGCAAAACGCGGGCGGGGTATCAGGGGATTTGAATCGTAATCGGGGGGGGGAGAAGCCCCCCCCTCTGATCCATCCTAATCTGTAATTTTTAAACCGGCTTCTTCAAATGCATGTTTAATTCGAAAAGCCGAAAAATTATCGCTGAATATTTTCTGTATTATTTTATCTGATAGGCCAATTTCTTGTAAAAT
>CAIZGT010000511.1 GCA_903932545.1 uncultured Rhodospirillales bacterium | reverse complement strand
CGTAAATCAGCAAGCCACCTACGCGGTCGTAACGATCATAGACATGGACCTGATAGCCCTGACGACGCAGCATCTCGGCGGCGGCAAGCCCAGCCGGCCCGGCACCGATAATGCCCACTGATTGGGTCAGTTCGCGGGCTGGTCGCACTGGCTTGACCCAGCCGTTTTCAAATGCGGTGTCGGTGACGAAACGCTCCACAGCGCCGATGGTGACGCTGTCGAAGCCCTTCTCAATCACGCAATTGCCTTCGCACAGGCGATCCTGCGGGCAGATGCGGCCGCAAATCTCAGGCATGTTGTTGGTGGCGGACGAGACTTCATATGCCTCTTCCAGCCGACCTTCTGCGGTGAGCTTCAGCCAGTCGGGGATGTTGTTCGATAGCGGACAATGCACCTGACAGAACGGCACACCGCACTGGCTGCAACGGCTTGCCTGGGCCGTGGCACGAGCAGGATCAAACTCTGCGTAGATTTCCGCAAAGTCTTCCTTGCGAATTGATGCCACCCGCTTGTCCGGCGTCTGCTGCGACAGACGAACAAATTGCAACATGCGCTCAGCCATGACGCGATCTCCCGACAGGAAAAGCGGCCTCAAGCCGCCCCTAGAGGTTGCTTACGCCAGCATAACCCCAGTGAAAAGGATATTTTGCATCATAATGGCAGCATTCCTGCCATTTCTTGCGCAAGTCAGCCCCGCATTTCGGCTCATGCCCTGCAAATAGCGGATAAATTCGTCCTATTTCGGACCTATCTCCGATATCGCGCCGAAACCCGCTTGCCGTCGGGACGGAAGCGGGCGAGTTGCGCTGGCACCACCTGCGAGATTGGAGTCGCAGTGATCCCGAGATCGGCGAGGCCTGGGAAGGCCCCTACCACGTTGTCGCGCGCCAGCATGATGAGCTGGTCACGGGTGAGCGGCTTGCCGGGGATGTGCTCCATGACGGCCGCCTGAATTTTCGCCACTGCCATCGGGATTGGCACAAGCGGACGCTTCCGCCCAACCATTTGCAAAATAAGTGCCAAAAGCGCGCGAAAGCTCAGGATGTCGGGTCCGCCTAGCTCGTAGATCCTGCCCTGCGCCGCCGGATCTGCGAGCGCATGCATAACCGCGTCGGCGACATCACCGACATAGACCGGCTGAAACTTTGTCTCCCCGGCCATCACCGGCATCACCGGCGACATCGCCGCCATCGCGCCAAAGCGGTTGAAGAATTGGTCTTCCGGCCCGAACACCAGAGACGGTCGCAGAATTGTGGCAAAGGGAAACGCTGCCAAAACAGCCGCTTCGCCCCGCCCTTTGCTGCTGGCATATTTGCTGGGGCTGTTGATGTCGGCCCCGATAGCCGACATCTGCACCAGATGTGTCACTCCGGCTGCGGCAGCGGCGTTCGCCACGCGCCCTGCCCCTTCGGCCTGCAGCTTCTCGAAATCGCCCGGCTTGTTTTCAGCCAGAATGCCAACGAGATTGATCACCACGCTAGCGCCCGCAACCGCGCGTGCCACCGCGACATCGTCGGTGATTGAGACTGCTATCAGCTGGATCTGACCCACATCACCCATGGTGCGCAAAAATGCGGCAGGCTCGGTGCGGCGCACTGCAACCCGCACCACGTATCCCGCTCCCGCCAGTCGTTTGACGACGTAGCGGCCGAGAAATCCAGAGCCGCCAAATATTGTGGCGATAGGTGATGCTGAGCCGGACATGTTGGTCTCCCTGAGCTGTGGCGCACTCTAGCGCTCTCTCCGGCATTTGAGGATGGCAACAATCTGCACAAGCTGTGCGTTTGCCTGTTGACGCCCAACACCGTGAGGTCTATCTCGCCGCTCCACCCCGACGATGGTTGCTTAACACCATCGCATCTGTTGCCCAGATGGCGGAATTGGTAGACGCGCAGCTTTCAGGTAGCTGTGACCGTAAGGTTGTGGAGGTTCGAGTCCTCTTCTGGGCACCAATCGCTTTAGCAGCGAGTTGCGAGCAACGCGGCAGGGCAACCTGACCGCGTCTTTGCTGACATCATCAGCGTGCAACCCGCATGAGCGTGCAACTTCCTTGTCGGCTCTGACCGGGGCTGTTAGACCGCCCTGCTATCCTGGGCCT
>CAIZGT010000510.1 GCA_903932545.1 uncultured Rhodospirillales bacterium | reverse complement strand
GATCTATCGTGGCACGTGAGCAAAACCGGCATGGTCTGGCCCGCTTGTTCAGCGGCTCGGCGTGGTTGTTTGCACAATTTGAAATCAATGCTTTTGCCAACGCCGCGCTGATGTTGTTGGGTAGCTTGTTCGATCACCCAATCAAGGCGGCCCTGCTGTTGCGTGGCGACGAGGGGTGGAGGATTTTGGCGGGCTATGGCGGGCTTGAAGCCGCCGGGATTGAAAGCCTGCCCAGCGATGCCGTCCTGGCTGTCGCGGTTGCGGCGCCCGCCTCAACCGCACAGTTTGAGTTCCGCCCGGTCCATTGCAAGCACCACGCCGCGGCCGCATTGCTGGTGCTGCCGAGTGTTGCGGCCACATCAGTGCAACGAGACCTGCTTGACATGGCAAGCACCACAATCGGTGTCGGCCTTGATAACGCGGCACTGCACCAGTCATTAAAACAGGAACAGGCCGCCCTTGAGCACCGGGTACAACAGCGCACGGCGGAATTGGCGCAAACCAACAAAGCGCTGCACAGCAGCCGCACCCTGCTTGAGGAAGATTTGCGCGCGGCCGGCGTGTTGCAACAGGCGATTCTGCCTGATGGCTTCCCACCGCATCCCCGAATACAAGGCGCTGCGATGATGCGCGCCGCGCGCCAGATTGGCGGCGATTTCTTCGACGTGGTCGCGTGTGATGCTGACCGAATTGTGCTTCTGGTTGGCGATGTCAGTGGCAAGGGCGCGCAGGCCGCGTTGTTTATGGTGCTGGTGCGGGCCTTGGTGCAGGAGGTGATGGCCGGTCGGAGCTCACAGTCAGACCTCGACCCGGCTATAATCATGGCGGAAACCAACCGACGGCTGTTGGCGCGCAATCCGCTTAGCCTGTTCGTGACAATGATGTTTTGCGTGCTGGATGCCACCACCGGCGATCTACATTTCTGCTCTGCAGGCCAAGGCATGCCACTGATCCGCCGTGCAGACGGCACCGTCGAACGACTGTCCGGCCGCCCATCGCCGATGTTGGGGCTGATAGAGGCGGCGCATTTTTCCGCGCATCTGTGTAAGCTTGCAGTCGGCGATGCGGTGATTTTGAACACCGACGGCTTCGAAGAAGCGCAAGGGCAGGATGGCAGCTGGTTCGGGGCCGAGCGCCTCCGCCAGTCCCTAGCCGCAACATCAGTGAAGGCGTCAGCGGCGGACATGCTTGGTGCCGTCACGCGCGCGGTGGAAGATTTCTGCGGCACCGCGCCGCTGGCTGACGACTTAACCTGCGTTGTGGCGCGGTGGATGCCGTAGCCTGGATGTTGTGCTTCTGATTGCACACGCAGCCACGAAAATTGCTGGCACTAGGCCGATAGTCGCCCCGCCTCACTCAGCGTGTTGGCCAGCACAGCCTCCTCATGGCGCATAATACGGCGGACGAGTTTTAGCGCCTTGTAGCAGTCATCCGCCTCAGCCGCCTCCAACGCCCGATCCAGAATTTCGCGGGCGAGCGCCGAGGTTGTCGTGGACTGAAACTCGATGATGCGTTGACGCGCCATTGCCAAGCCGCCCGAGCGCTCCTCCTCGGCGCCGATATAGGCGGTTTGCAGGGCGAAATAGATTCGCCGCGCCGGACTGTCCGCCTGCTCAGGTCCCATTATCTGTTTCCCGAACAGGAAACGCGCATGCGCGGCCAACTCAATGCGCGCCTTGCTACGAAACCGGATCGGCGCACCGTTGACGATCATGAAATCGCCCTGGCGAAGCTCAAGCACAAGATTTGACATCGCTTTGCCTCATTGCATCTCACCATTTTTGGCGAGGGACATAAGCAGTCTGGGACAAAACGATGAAGCAACAGTGAACATCACAGATTATGGCAAATAGGAAACCAGCGACATCGACTCTGCCGAGGCGATCAGCTTGTAACTTATCTGCAATTGCGTCTGCGCCTGCGCCAAGGCTGTGGCGGTGCTGGCGGCGTCCACATTCTCAACGTTGGCAATCTGAGTGGTGAGTGCGGTTTGCATATCACTCAGGTTGGTCTGATCGCTGGTAAGGGTCTGCTGCGCAGCACCGACACCGGCATTTTCGTTGTTGATCACCGTCACCGTACTTCGCAGGTTTGTCAGTGTATCGGAAACCACAGCACTGAAATTAGCTGGAGCGGCGGTCATCTGCGCCGACGACATAGCGGCGACAGTGGCCAACGAACGGATCAGATCGAGCACATATGAGCCGGTGGTGTTTGCCCCAACTTGCGTCACATAGGCGTTCTGTCCCGCCACAATCCCAACCGGGGTGGTGATGCCAACTCCCACCGATACCAACTCAGGCGTGGCACCCAGCGTGGCGGAGAACGGTGAGTTGGTGCTGGCGGCAGACAATGTTGCGGCAATTGTGGTGGCGGAACTACTGGTAGCCAGCACGGCCAGTGGCGCCTGCACGGCCTGCACATAAGCGTTGAACTGCGCATCCGGCAGCGGTTGATTGGCACTGTCTTGGCCGGCGAAAATGTATTTGTTGCCGACCTGTGTGTTCAACAGCGACTGAACCTGCCCCAACGCAGCCTTGGCCTGCGCGGCAAGCGTATCCACCTCTTGCGAGGTCCCCGCATTCACGCTCAACAGCCCTGTACTGAATGTGCTCGCAATCTGCTGCAACTGATCAAGCGACTGACTAGTCACGCTCAACTGCGTGTTGGCGGACGTGATGTTCTGTCCATAGGCAGCAACTTCAGACAATTGCGGCCGCAAATTGAGCGAAATCTGCGCCGCGGCCCCCATCCCACCATAGGTCTGCGCGACCAGCCCGGAGCTGGCTTGCTGGCTTAGCTGGGTGAGCCTGCTCTGAATCGTGCCAGACTCGCCCACCAGATATCCAAGCAGACCGCTGGTCGAGTTGGTAGCATTGGGCGAGGAGATCACAGTCATTGTCGGATAGCTCTACTGAACTGAATTGAGAAGTTGCGTCCACATTGACTGCGCCGCGCTGATAATGCGTGCGTTTGCACCGTAGGCGTTTTGGAGTGACACCATCTTCGACAATTCCTGGTCTGTGCTCACCCCGCTCGTTGCGGTGAACTGCGCCTGAAATGTGGTTTGCACTGAGGTCTCGGTGGTAAGTTGATTACTCGCATCGGCGACATCGGCGGCTTGCGCCGCGACCAGCACCGCGGCGAAACCCGCCAGCGTGCTGGGCGCCGAATAAGGGGCGGACATATTGCCCAGCACACCCAACCCCGCAACCGCTGGCGCAGGTTGCGCCACGCCGGATTGCGCCTGAGTGCTGAGCGCGTTGGTCAGCACGCGGCTGATCAGCCCCTCAAACCCTGCTGGCCCACCCGCCGGATTGGGGGCAAACGCAGATGCGCCGGTGGGACTGCCGGAGATCGCAACATTGCCATCACGCACCATCGCCGGATTGGCGATAACCGCAGGATTAACCGCTATCGTTGTGGCATAACCGATATAGCCAGCCTGTGTTGGCGTTGGGATGATCGTGGAAGTCCCCCCAGCAGGAGGGCTAAAAAGCTGCAACCCCTGTGCGGCAAAGCGCGCTTGCAGTGTGTTGGCGAATTCGTCGAGTTGGCCCTGATATCCCGGCAGCGTCTTGTCCCGTAGCGTCAGATTGGCGCCAATTGCCCCGCCGTTGAACTGTACCGTAACATCAGAACCGTTGAGCATAATCCCACCAACGCCCTGGCCGGGATAAGCCGTTTGCGCGTTGATGGCCGAACTAGACAGGCTGAATTGCGGGGCGGGTGCAGACATCGGAATCGTCAGTCCCGACCCGATAGCTGCGATCATGCCGCCGTTGGGCTGGTTGATGAACCGCACATTGGCCAGCTTGCTCATATCCGTCATTGCCACGTCACGCTGATTTTCCAACGCCGCCGTGCTCTGCCCACCGGCCTTGAGAGCAGTGATCTGATCGGTCAATTGCGAAACCGTGGCAACATCCACGTTGAACTGCTGCAGTCCGCTCTGCGCCCCTGCTTGTGCATTCTGCCGCGCCGTTTGATATGCATTGCCGATGGTGTTGATCTTGGCCGCAAGCGCGCTGGCGGCATCGACAACGCCGGATTGAGACGCATTGTTCGATGGATCGGTTTGCAAGCTGGTAAAGGCATTTTGCAGGTTTCCCAACGCCGTGCCAAGATCACTGCCCTGGCCCGGCACCCCCTGTGCCGCGTCTGCAGGGGCCAAGCCCTGGCTTTGCGCCGTCAGCCCAGCGACGGTTGCATTCTGGCGGAATACCTCCTGCTGAACCTGTAGATCGATCTGGCGCACCACATTGCCAGTCAACACACCAAAGCCCTGTGGCCCACCAACCAGCGCGGTTTGCGTGCCCACTTCCTCGGCGTAGCCGGGCGTACTGGCGTTGGCGACGTTGTTGGACACCACGCCGATCTGTGCCGCAATGTTGGCAAGGCCGCCACTGGCAATCTGTAAGGCTGCGTTCAGGCTCATCGGATTTTCCGCTCAACCTCTCTCACAAGACCACAACCGCGTTAACGACTGATTACTGCTTCATATTGATTGTCGCCTGCATCAGTTGATCAGACGTGGTGATCAGCTTGGTATTCGCGGAATACGCTTCCTGAGCCACAATCAATTTGCTAAATTGTTGTGCGATATCAACGTTAGATTGCTCCACTGAGCCCACCACCAACGTGCCTGCGCCATTGTTCCCAGCCACCTGGGCCGTTGGGTTGCCGCTGTCGAGCGTCGCGGTGAAGGCTTGGCCGTTCTGGCGTTGCAGCGCGTCGGGTGCCGCGAAGGTGACAACCGGCACCTGTGCGATCACGCGCGATTGGCCGTTGTTATAATTGACCGAAATATCGCCCGAGGCGGCAGCGGTGATCGACGAATAACTCCCCGGCGGCACCCCATTCTGTGTAATGCCATTGAGACTGTAGGTGGTCCCTGCATACTGGGTGAGGCCAGTTGACGCGCCGAAATTGCCGAGATTAAGCGTGATTGCCTGCGATCCCTGGCCGAAATTCGCGTTAAAGGTGATATTTGCCGCTCCACCCGCCGCATAAGAAGTGGTGGTCAGATTGCCGGTGGCCGTCCCCAACGCGCCAACCGTGCCAGATGCCACAGCATTGCCACTGGTGGTGCCGAATTGCACGTCCGCCGTGCCTTCAGCCGTCGTGCTGATATCGTCGGGCACATTAACCGCCACCGTCCAATCATTGGTGGCATTCTGAGTCCAGTTCAGCGTGACGGTGTGCGGTGTGCCGAGTGCGTCATACACCGTCACCTGCGAACTCACCGGCGTGCCGGCCGTTGGGGTTGCGGGCAGATTGGCTGACAGTGAGATGGTGGAGGTTTGCACCGGATTATACACTGTCTGCGTCACCTGGATCGGTGCGAGTGCGTTCTGGTTAACCACGCCGGTGCTGCTATTGACCGGCCAGCCATTGAGATAATTCCCCGCCGAATTGACCAGATAGCCCTGGGCATTGAGCTGAAAATCACCAGTGCGGGTATAGGCAGGCGTTGTTGAGAACATCGTTTGCCCAGCCGTTTTGGTGGTGGCTGAACTGACTGGAAAGAAGCCCTGCCCCGTAATGGCCAGCGCCAGGGGGTCACTGCTTTGGGCCAGTGTGCCCTGCACATTGTTCTGATATTGCGGAATAGTGGTTACGGCCCCAGAGACGTTCTGGGATGCGTTGCTCACGGTGAGGTAGTCGATGAAAGCCGTATCAACCCCCTTAAATCCGACCGTTTGCGAATTGGCAACGTTATCCGAAATGTTCCCGAACGCCGCCGCCTGAGCGTTGAGGCCAGTAATCGCCGTGTTCATCGCACCGAACAAGGACATCAGAAACTCCTCCAGAAGTTACCTCACACGCGGTGGCTGCGAGGCTTGATGCAAGGTTCAGCGCAGAATCTGTGCCACGTCGGTCCGCAGCAGGAGAGTGCTGAAATGCTGCGATTTTCGCGCTCTTCACCTATAAAACGCGGCATTACCCGGCAGAATCGGATCGGCAAAATCTGCCGTCTGATCGGCATTTTGCGCCGAGCGGCATGGCGCGTTTGAACGGAAATCTGCGGAATTCCAGCCTGCGCGGGCGTGGCACGCACCGTGCTGTTGTTCTGGCCGGAACCTTCACCAAGGACAACTGCCCATGCCGGGCCAAGCCGCCGCCCTTACCCATCCGCCGACTGTCGGCCCATTGCCTCAGCAAGCGTCAGCGGCTGCGACGATGGCAGACGCACTGAGCTTGCCGACGCAACCGGCTCCCCAAGCGAGCTTTGCCGATGTTCTGACATCGCTGGCAAACGTTTTGCCAGCCGGTGCGCAAACCCCACCAAACCCCGCAACCGCCGCTGTATCGATTGCCCCCACGCCTTTGGTCCAGACAATGGCGGCGCCATCCTCAGCTCACGTTGTGACGTCCTGGTCGGATGGGAAACTGGGCCATGTGCTGGGGAAACCCAGCCGACCCGCGCAGAAACCAGAGGGAGCAACCGCGATGCGTAGCACCGCAGTTGGCCTTGAGAACACTGCCATGCTCCCACAGTTGCCAGCCGCAATTTTGGCGCCCCCCGACCCAGTCAGCACCACATCCATTGTGCCAAATCCGCCGACATCAT
>CAIZGT010000509.1 GCA_903932545.1 uncultured Rhodospirillales bacterium | reverse complement strand
GACATGTTCTTCCGGCTTCGATGCTGGTCAATCTGCCGCGTCTGGTGACGCAGTATTTCACCGAAAAGCCCGATGCCGCCATCACCGCCCAGCGTGTGACGTTCGGCACGTCTGGCCATCGCGGCTCAGCCGTGCACACCTCGTTCAACGAAAACCACATCCTCGCCATCGCCCAGGCCATCGTGCTGTATCGCGCAAGCCAGGGCATCAACGGCCCGCTGTTCATCGGCATCGACAGCCATGCGCTGTCTGAACCGGCGCTGGCCAGTGCGCTGGAAGTGTTCGCCGCGAACGAGATCACGGTGATGATCGACGCAGCGGGCGGCTATACGCCCACCCCTGCGGTCTCGCACGCCATCATCACTTACAATCTCGGCCGCAAAACCGGGCTGGCGGATGGTGTGGTGATCACGCCGTCGCACAATCCGCCCGAGGATGGCGGTTTCAAATACAACGGCCCGAATGGCGGCCCGGCGGATACGGCGGTGACGGCGTGGATTGAGAAGCGCGCCAATGAGTTCCTGACCGCCGGTATGGAGGGCATCAAACGCATCCCGTACGGTCGCGCGCTGAAGGCAGCCACCACGAATCGGCATGATTTCGTCTCGGCCTACGTGGCCGATTTGGCGAATGTGCTGGATATGCAAGCGATCAGCGCATCGGGCGTGAAGATCGGCATTGATCCGCTCGGCGGGGCAGCGGTGGCGTATTGGGCACCAATTGTGGAGCGCTACAAGCTCAACGCCACCATCGTCAGTGATGAAGTGGATCAAACTTTCCGCTTCATGACGGCTGACTGGGATGGCCGCATCCGGATGGATTGCTCATCACCCTACGCCATGCGCCGTTTGGTTGGCATGCGTGAGACATTCGACGTGGCGTTTGCCAACGACACCGATGCGGATCGCCACGGCATTGTGACGAAATCGGTGGGGTTGATGGACCCCAACCACTACCTCGCCGCCTCAATTTCCTACCTGTTCGCCAACCGTCCCGGCTGGTCGGCCACCACCGGGATTGGCAAGACGATGGTGAGTTCCTCCATCATCGACCGCATCGCCACCAAAATCGGGCGGGCGATGTTTGAGGTGCCGGTGGGCTTCAAATGGTTTGTTGATGGCCTCACCGATGGCTCGCTTGGCTTTGTGGGCGAGGAGAGTGCCGGTGGGGCATTCCTGCGTCGCGATGGCTCGGTGTGGACGACGGACAAGGACGGCCCGATCATGGGGCTGCTCGCCGCTGAGATGACGGCCAAAACCGGGCGTGATCCGGGCGAGATTTATGCGGGCCTCACCGCTGAGTTGGTGCGGCAGTTCTTCTGTACAGATCAGTGTACGCGGGCGGTCAGATCGATGCGCTCGTGGTTGCAATCGACCGACTGCTCTTCGTGCTCATGGTGGTGGAGATCCTGCACACGGTGCGCGTATCGTTTCGATCCGGCACCCTTGTGTGCGAGCCGTTTCTAATCGTCGGTCTGATTGCCTCGATACGGCGCGTGCTGGTCATTACGCTCGAGTCCTCCCAGGCCAACGAGCCGGGAAGGTGGACGACCGACTCGCAGGCCCTGCTGCGTGCGACCATGCTGGAGCTTCTGGTTCTCGCCGTGCTGATTCTCGTCATGGTCATATCAATTTTCCTGCTCCGCCGCAGCAAAAACCCGCCCGCCTCACGCCGAACCGATCCAATGGGACCTTAGAGTTCATTGACGGGCGCAATCAGCCCATTCAGTCGGTTTGCCAGCGAACGGAGTGGCCCGGCCCCCAGGACCTAGGATGTTTGGCATTCAAGTCCGTCGACAGGAGGCAACATGCAGAGCGACACCGTGGTCACACCGACCGATCATCGCCGTGGGTCACAGCGGCCGACGATTACCATCATTGAGTATGCCGATTTCGCGAGTTCTGCGTGCCGTGCTGCGGAACCGGCGGTGCGGATGATCCTTGCGGACCACCCCAAGACTGTTCAGCTCGTCTTCCGACATTTCCCGCTGGAATCGGACCATCCGCTGGCGCTGATGGCCGCAGAGGCCACCGAAGCGGCGGCAGCGCAGGGGAAGTTCTGGGAAATGCATGATGCGTTGATGCGGGAGGACGCTCGGTTGGAGCGCCCGGCCCTCGATCGGGTGGCGGTGGAACTCGGGCTCGACATCGCGATGTTCCGCTCGGCGCTCAACGATGAAATCTACCGCCAGCGCATTCGGGAACAGGAGGCAGGAGCAGTCCGCAGCCATTTGCGCGAGTCACCCGGCTTTTTCGTCAACGGGCGCGCCTGCGACGTCTCCGGCGGCATGCATACACTGGCCAACACCATCGGAGCGATGAGCTGACCGGACTGCCGGCTCCATGCGAATCGATTCCCGCCAGTTCGTCCCACGGGCAGGCAGAGTCGTGGATCTGGCCGAGTGGCCGACCCGTCTGCCGCCGGTCTGTCGGAGTGCTCGTCAATACCGGAAAGTCCTGCAGCACCATGTGGACGGCCTGAGTTCGCGTCAACAGCGGCATTACGCGTCCGGCCGCAACGCCTTGCTTTTGATATTGCAGGGAATGGATACCGCCGGCAAGGACGGAACAATCGGGCACATCATGTCGGGTGTCAATCCGCAGGGATGTGAGGTCCATAGTTTCGGGCCACCCTCGGCCGAGGAGCTGAAACACGATTTCCTGTGGCGTACGACCGGACTCCTGCCGGAAATCGGCCGGATTGGAATCTTCAATCGGTCCTACTATGAGGAGGTGCTGATCGTCCGTGTC
>CAIZGT010000508.1 GCA_903932545.1 uncultured Rhodospirillales bacterium | reverse complement strand
GTCGGCCAGATACACCGCCTCTTCCAGATCGTGCGACACAATCAGAGTTGTCGCCCCGATATCGGCAAAGATGCGTTGCAGTTGTTCACGCATGAACAACGTCATCTCGTAATCCAATGCAGAGAACGGTTCGTCCAGAAACAGCACTTCGGGCTCAATGATCAGCGCGCGCAGGATTGAGACCAATTGCTGCTGTCCGCCGGACATTTCATATGGGTATCGGTTCAGGTCAATCCGCACTCCCAGGCGCTCGACCAGCGCCTCCAACCGACGCTCTTGCTCAGCACGCGCTATTTTCATGAATTTGAGCGGGTAGATGACATTGTCTCGCGCGCGCAACCAGGGGAACAAGGCCTCACGGTAGTTCTGGAACACGTAGCCCACGCGAATGTCGCGAACCTCCTGCCCATCGAACAGGATTTCGCCGCCGTCCACTGGCAGCAATCCGGCCATCATATTGATCAGCGTACTTTTGCCGCATCCATTCGGGCCAAACACCGAGATGAATTTGCCGCGTGGAATATCCAGGTCGAACCCGTCATACACTGGGTTCGCGCCGAATTTTTTTCGCAATCCGCGCACCGTGATGTGCGGCCGGGTGAATTTCGGCAATGCAGCACCGCTCATGCTTTCTGCACTATCGGCCCCGGACCCGAGCGGCGGCATCTGTTCAATAGCTCTTGATGTAAGGGGTGACGTTAACGGGCTCGCTCAACGCGCCTATCTTCACCGCGTAATCGAGATAAGCCTGTAAGTTCGCCTTATCTTGCGCGCTCGCATTGCTTGCATATGTGAACAAAACCAGCGGTACGTCTTCAGCGATGTCGGCAGTGATTGGTGTATTTTTGAGCAGATATTGCCGCGCTTCTGCCGGATGCTCGTCAATAAAGGTAATCGCCTTGGCCAGCGCCTGTGCGTAGCGCTTGGCGATTTCGGGCCGGTCTTTCAGGAATTTCCCGGTCACCACAGCGCCTCCGACATAAGCATTTGCCTTGGGATCGCCAAGCACCACCCGCGCGATCACCCCGTTTTGCAGCGTGGTTGCAACGCCCATTTTGCGCATCACCGTGGCCCCGGGCTCAAGCGTGTAGGCCGCGTCGTACTGGCCTGATTTGAGCACGTTGATATGCTGGTTCGGGTCCATCGGATCGAGCTTGTAATCTCCCTCATGCAGCCCGGCCAACGCGAGCCCTGCCTTGGCCATCGAGATATTGCCCAAGCCCGGCGGGCAGACGATCCGAGCGCCCTTCAAATCGGCCACCGTCTTGGCCGGAAACCCGGCACGAATGACGAATTGTTCCATTTGATGCGGATCATTTTGCGCGTTGAGCGTGATCCAATTCACTGTCCCAGGTTTTTTGATGTTTGCATTCATCCCATCAATCGCCAGAACCGCCGCTCCTGCTTCGGCTTGATCTGAGATCAGCGCAGTGATCACCAGCGAGTTGTCGATGATGATCTTCTGCTCCGGAATGATCCCGAACTCCGCGAAATAGCCACGTTCTTGGGCAACGTAATACGGCAGGGTCGAACTCGTCTTGCCCATTGCCACAATCACCGTATCGGCTGCCCAACTCGGCAAAGCGCCGCAGCACACTCCAAGCATTGCGCCGATAATGGTTGCCCGCTTCATGTCCGACCTCACGGTTTGCTGGATTTAGCTTGCGGTGAGCCAAGCAAATGCGAGGCCACCAACCAAGCCGACTGGTCAGAGTGCCACGGCGTCCTCCAGCGGGTTATAGGGCCGATCCACGAACACCTTGCCCGCCGTCGGCCGCACACCAGCCGCCAGGATCGCGGAATCGGGAACCTTGTGCAGGGGCGTGTAGCCGGGATGGTGGTGGGACTTGTACGGGCTGTTGGAGCGCGCGTTGTAGCAAGAGATCAGCACCCAGCGCCGGTTCGCCGAAGCGTTGGCGGATGAAGCGTGCAGCATGTTGGCGTCGAAGAACAAAACGTCTCCGGGCTGCTGCTCAACATGCACATGCTCCAATGATTCCATCAGATGCGGGATGCGCTCAGGGTCGGCAGACACCTGTTTGCCCGATGTCACGTGTTCGATGCGGCCGGCAAGATGCGAGCCTTTGAGAACTTGCAGGCAACCATTTTCGTTGGTGCTTGGGTCGAGCGCCAGAATGCAGGTCGCCATGCGGGGGAACAGGCAGCCGCTGGCATACCAATAGCCATAATCCTGATGCCACTCCCATGCGCCGCCCTCGAACGGCTCTTTCGCGTTCAGCTTGGAGTTATAGTGGTAAACCTCCTCACCGATGATCGCCTCCATGCTGTCCACGATGCGCTCGCAGCGGGAGAACAGGCCGAAGATATCGTCGCCTGGGTGGTTCCACACCGTCATGCGGGTTTTGCTGCCGTTCGCATCACTGCGGAAATAAGCCGCCTTGTGGAGCGCATCATCGTTCTCTGCCGTGCTGCGGATAAGGTTGACCTCCTCCGTGCTGAACATGCTGCGTGCGACCACATAGCCATCGCGGCGATAGGCTTCGAGTTGTTCTGGGGTGAGTGAAAGTGCAGACATCTCTAAACTCCTTTTCAGCGGATGCGGGACTACAGATAGAAAGCCATCGAAGTCAGCGACGCCATGCTGTTGACCAGCGTGACTTTTTTGCAAGAAATCCGGAACGCGTCTTCATGCGGAACCAGGATGTATTGCACCCGGCCAGCATACCAGCGCGGCTCGGTATGGCGGTATTCGGCAACGTGGAAGACCGCATCGGCAATAACTTGCCCATCCTTTTGCGCGGCCTCGATATTGCCGAGCATATGGGCCGTGTGGCTGTGTGGAATCGCAACATGAGCCTCAGGATGGCGCAGCCGTTTGATGCGAGCGTCCATGCTCCGCCGATCATCGAAAAACAGTGAGACGGAGGTGTCGGGGCTGG
>CAIZGT010000507.1 GCA_903932545.1 uncultured Rhodospirillales bacterium | reverse complement strand
GGGCAGGCCGCCGGTGAGCAGCAGGCGCAAATTCTTCTTACGCGTCAGGGCCGCAATCGCCTCCTCGGTCGCGTCAGGTGCTATGATCACCTCCGAGAAAATCGCGGCCATCTTCTCAGCCGCAGCGCCATCAAGCGTGCGGTTGACGGCGATGATGCCACCGAAGGCCGAAACCGGATCGCAACGCAGCGCCAAATCCCAGGCGCTGGACAGATCAACAGAAGACGCCACGCCACACGGATTGGCGTGCTTGACGATCACCACCGTCGGCGCGTCGAACTCGGCGACGCATTCGTAAGCAGCGTCGGTGTCGTTGAAGTTGTTGTAGGACAATTCCTTGCCCTGAATCTGGCGCGCCGTGGCGACGCCGAAGCGTTCGCCGGTTTTGTAGAACGCCGCCGCCTGATGCGGGTTCTCGCCGTAGCGCAGGCCTTGCGCCTTCACGCCGGACAGGCTGAGCCGCTCAGGGAATTCCTCCCCGCGCTGGCCCGCGAACCAGGTGGAGATCGCCGCATCATAGGCCGCCGTGCGGGCATAAGCCTCACCGGCCAGACGCTTGCGGGTGATAAGCGTTGTGCCGCCATGCTCGGCAATTTCCGCCAGCACGCCCGCATATTGCGCCGCTTCGGTGAGCACGGTGACAAAGGCGTGGTTCTTCGACGCCGCGCGGATCATCGCCGGGCCGCCGATATCGATGTTCTCCACGCACTCATCATAATCGCCACCGCGCGCGACGGTGGCTTCGAACGGGTAGAGGTTCACCGCCAGCAAATCGATCGGCGCGATATTGTGCTGCTCCATCTGTGCCACATGCTCGGGCAGATCACGACGGCCGAGCAGACCGCCATGGATTTGCGGCACCAGGGTTTTCACCCGGCCATCAAGGATTTCCGGGAACCCGGTGTGATCGGCCACTTCGATCACCGGTACGCCCGCGTCTCGCAACGCTTTGGCGGAACCGCCAGTGGAGAGGATCTCAACCCCGCTGGCGACCAGCGCCTGGGCGAAGGGGACAAGGCCGGTCTTGTCGGAGACGGAAATCAGGGCGCGGCGGATTTTCACGATGTCAGTCATTCTGGCGCGATACGCTGATTGGTGGCGCGGCACCAGAGCAGAACTTTGAAGGGTGCAATTCCGCCAGCTTGGAGCTGCGCCTCAGGCCTCTTCTGCCCGTTGCGCCGTTCGCAGCACATCCAGCGGCACCCATTCGCCCTCACGCTCGAAATGCCAAAACGTCCAGCCATTGCAAGAGGGCGCGTTCTGCACTTCCGCACCCACTTTATGGATCGAGCCTTGCAAAGCGCCGGATTTCAGCGAGCCATCAGCGGTGACAATCGCCTGCACCCGCCTCATCCGGTCCATCAACACCGTGCCTGCCGGGAGTTGGCCGCCTTCAACAAAGCTGCCGAACGGAATGCGCGGGGCGTCGCGCTTGGTCGGCGTGGTGGCCATGCCGTCGTCACTCACCGGGCGAACGCGACGCACGCGGCCAAGAGCGGCCTCCACATAAGCGGGATGGCGCTCGATGCCGATGTAGTGGCGCGACAATTTGCGCGCCACGGCGGCGGAGGTGCCCGAGCCCAAGAACGGGTCGAGGATCACATCGCCCTGCATCGTGCTGGCGAGCAATATGCGGTGCAGCAGGGCTTCGGGCTTCTGCGTCGGATGCAGCTTCAGGCCATGCTCGTTCTTGATCCGCTCCGCGCCGGTGCACAGCGGGATCAGCCAGTCGGAGCGCATCTGTTGGTCGTCGTTGAGCGACTTCATCGCCTGATAGTTGAACCGATACCGGCTGTCTTGCCCGCGCGCGGCCCATATCATCGTCTCATGCGCGTTGGTGAAGCGCCGACCGCGAAAATTCGGCATCGGGTTGGATTTGCGCCAGATCACATCGTTCAGGATCCAGAACCCCAGATCCTGCATAATCGCGCCGAGGCGGAAGATGTTGTGATACGAGCCAATCACCCAAATCGTGCCATCTTTGCGCAACAGGCGGCGGCACTCGCCAAGCCAGTCACGACAGAATTCGTCATAGGCGGCGTAGTCCGTGAACTTGTCCCAATCATCATCCACGCCATCAACGATGGAATCGTCCGGCCTGCGCAACTCGCCGCGCAATTGCAGATTATACGGCGGGTCGGCGAATACGCAGTCGATCGAGGCGGTCGGCAGCATGCGCAACATGCGCAGGCAATCGCCGAGCAATATCTGATCGAGCGGTAATTCGCGGATAATCTCCACGGGCAGGGCGGGCTCCTAGGTGTCACGGTCTGAGGTGGCAGGTTGGGCCACGTCCGCCGTGATCGCGTCAATCTTGTCTCGGAACGGCAAGCAAAGCGGCAATCGGGGCAAAGCCCACCCGATGATGCGCGCATGGCCCGAGTCGGTGAAGCGCTGCGAGGTGAGCAGGGGTGCCATAACCCGCATTATCTGCCCAACCATAGCCCGGATAGCGCCGATCTAGCCGCGCCATGCCGCGATCGCGCACCACTTTGGCGACGATGGAGGCGGCGGCGATGGAAAGGCTTTTTCCGTCTCCGCCCACCACGCATTGCACTGTGCAGGGCAGCGAGGGCGCGCGATTGCCGTCAACCAATGCCGCATTTGGTGTCACAGCCAGCTTGGCGAAGGCGCGGCGCATTGCCAACATGCTGGCGTGCAGGATGTTCAGCCGCACAATATCATGAACCGACGCGGCACCGATGCCGATCACCGCCTCACTCGCGCACAACGCGGCATAAGCGGCTTCGCGCGCGGCGGGGCGGAGCTTCTTGGAATCATTGAGCATGGCGGCGAGGCCGGGGGCGAGATTTTCCGGCAAAATCACTGCCGCCGCCACCACCGGCCCAGCCAGCGGCCCGCGCCCGACCTCATCAAGCCCGGCCACCAGACCACCCAAGGCGCGTTCTCGCGACAGATCAGGACGGTCTGTCATGATTTCACAAAGTTTCGCGGGGCGATGTAAATCATGTAAATATAAGCCTCAAACATCGGACTTGTCGCGTAAAATATTGCCAGCTGCCAACCGCACTGCTATCGCCGTTGCGTGTAATTTGGCTGTTGGGGGACATTCATGCTGACTATCCTGCGCGCGCGGTGGAGCCAATTGATCCTTGGTATCGTCTGCATGGTGATGATCGCCAACCTGCAATATGGCTGGACGATGTTTGTGTTGCCGATTGACCAAGCCAATCACTGGGGTCGGGCCGCAATCCAGGTGGCGTTCACTGTATTCGTTATTTGCGAGACCTGGCTGCTGCCGATTGAAGGCTACGTTATCGACAAGATCGGCCCGCGTCTGACGGTGGCCGTGGGTGGGGTACTGATCGGCGCGAGTTGGGTGCTGAACGGCTTTGCCGCTTCGCTCACTGTGCTCTACATCGCGGCGGCGATTGGCGGCATTGGGGCTGGGCTGGTCTATGGTGCCACCGTTGGCAACGCGCTGAAATGGTTCCCCGATCGCCGGGGCCTCGCGGCTGGGCTCACCGCTGCTGGGTTCGGTGCAGGTGCGGCAATCACGGTGATCCCGATTTCCAGCATGATCGCAAGCCAAGGGTATCAGGCAACTTTCATCACGTTCGGCGTTATTCAAGGTCTGGTGGTGATGTTTGTCGGCCTCGTGCTGGCAACACCACCCGGCTCGAAGCCCGACCACACAACGGCGATGTCTCCTTCCGGCATGAGCGCCACTTTGCCGTCGCGGCTGCATGATATCACCCATGACTTTACCCCTTCCGAGGTGGCGCGTCAGCCGGTTTTCTGGGTGATGTATCTGATGTTCGTTATGGTCGGTGCGGGCGGCTTGATTGCCACCGCGCAATTGTCGGTGATGGCCGCAGATTTCGGCGTGGGCAAAACGCCGGTGACGCTTTTCTTCATGACCATGCCAGCCCTCACATTCGCACTCTCGATCGACCGCGTGCTGAACGGTCTCACCCGCCCGTTCTTTGGCTGGGTGTCCGACCAGATCGGGCGGGAGAACACCATGTTCATCGCCTTCATGCTGGAAGGCGTTGGGATCTATGCACTGACCCAATATGCGCGGGATCCGGTGATGTTTGTGATCCTCTCCGGCATGGTGTTCTTCGCCTGGGGTGAAATCTATTCGCTGTTCCCCGCCACCTGCGGTGATACGTTCGGCCGCAAATTCGCCACCACCAATTATGGTATGCTCTACACCGCCAAAGGCACGGCGGCATTGCTGGTGCCGTTTGGCTCTGTGCTGCGCGAGATGACCGGAGATTGGCTGGGTGTTCTTTATATCTCCGCGGTGGTGAACATTGTGGCCGCCTTGCTGGCGATGTTCGTGCTCAAGCCGCTGCGCCGCGCCTTCATCCGCCGTTCGATGGATCTGAAAGCGAAAGAACGCATTTCTGCGGCCGAGGCGCGGATGGCGGCACAGGCCATATAATTCTATCGTCATTGCGAGGATGCAGTGACAAAGCAATCCATCGAACCGCAACCGACATCGTCGGTTGTGGCGGGTTGTTTCGTCGGCTTCGCCTCCTCGCAATGACGCCCTAAGATGTTTCCGAACATTCGACCCACGAGGACCGCATGACCGTCTATCTCGCCGACACCGTTTCCCAACTGCTCGCCAAGGGGGCCGACACCGCCCCAGCTCTCGGCGCGCCGGGTCGGCCGTGGCTCACGCATGGCGGACTGCGCACCCTCGCCACCCGCACCGTGGCCGCGCTCAATGCGATGGGCATCGGCCGCAACGACCGGGTGGCAATGGTGTTGCCGAACGGGCCGGAGATGGCCGCCGTGTTCCTCACCGTCGCCTGCGGGGCCACCACCGCCCCGCTCAACCCAGCCTATAAGGAAGACGAGTTCGATTTCTACCTCTCCGACCTGAACGCCCGCGCCCTTATTGTGCTGCAAGGCTTCGAGACCCCCGCCCGCGCGGTGGCCGCGCGGCGGGGCATCGCCTTGGTGGAACTGATCCCTGGCGAAGCGGCCGGGGATTTCACCCTGTCCAGCCCGCTCACCGGCACGCCCGCCCACCCCGGCCTCGCCGAGCCGGACGATATCGCTCTCGTGCTGCACACCTCCGGCACCACCTCGCGCCCCAAGATTGTTCCGCTGCGCCAAATCAACATCACCGCCTCGGCCTATCACATCGGTGAGTCGCTCCAACTTACGCCAGACGATGTCTGCCTCAACATCATGCCGCTGTTCCACATCCACGGCCTGATTGCCGCGATGCTGTCCTCGATCGCGGCAGGAGCCTCCACCTCCTGTACGCCGGGCTTCAACGCCTTCAAATTCTTCGCCCAGTTCGATGAAGTGCGCCCCACCTGGTACACCGCTGTTCCCACCATGCATCAAGCACTGCTCACCCTCACCGCGCGCAACGCCGATCTCATCGCGCGGGGCCGCCTGCGCCTGATCCGCTCCTCCTCCGCCTCGCTGCCGCCGCAGGTGATGATGGACCTTGAAGACGCGTTCCACGTGCCGGTGATCGAGAGCTACGGCATGACCGAAGCCGCGCACCAGATGGCCGCCAATCCACTGCCGCCGCGCCAGCATTTCCCCGGCTCGGTCGGTATCGCTGCCGGCCCGGACAT
>CAIZGT010000506.1 GCA_903932545.1 uncultured Rhodospirillales bacterium | reverse complement strand
TTGGCGAGCGCGGCACTGAGGGCAAGATCAACGCCGTGCAGTTTGCGCGCGAACACAAAGTGCCGTTCTTCGGCATTTGTTTTGGCATGCAGATGGCGGTGATTGAGGCGGCGCGTCATTTGGCGGGCATCGAACACGCCTCTTCGACCGAGTTCGGCCCGTGCCAGGAGGCTCTGGTGGGTTTGCTCACCGAATGGACAATTGGCAATCGCACCGAGAAACGCTCAGTTGAGGGTGATCTGGGCGGCACGATGCGGCTGGGCGCTTATCCGGCGGTGCTGGCCGAGGGCTCGCTGGTGCGCGCGGTGTATAATGACCAGGCCACGATTATGGAGCGTCATCGTCACCGTTACGAGGTGAACGTGGAATATCGTGAGCGGCTGGAAGCGGTTGGGATGCGCTTCTCTGGCATGTCGCCGGACGGTGTGTTGCCGGAGATTGTCGAATTCCCGAACCATCCGTGGTTCATCGGGGTGCAGTATCATCCTGAGCTGAAATCGAAACCCTTTGATCCGCATCCCCTGTTCAAAGGGTTCATCGCGGCAGCCGTGAAGCAGTCTCGTCTTGTCTGATCAGCGCATTTTTGATGTCGGTAATGTCAGCTTCGGCAATGAATTGCCGTTCGTGCTCGTCACTGGTCCCTGCCAGATTGAGAGCCGCGAGCATGCGATGGACATGGCTTCGGCGATTGCCGAGATCTGCGTGGATTTGGAAATCCCGTGGATTTACAAATCGAGCTACGACAAGGCCAATCGCACCTCCTCCACCGCCGCACGTGGGGTGGGGATGGACAAGGGGTTGGATATTCTGGCGCAGGTGCGCAGCCGGTTCGGCTGTCCGGTGCTGACGGATGTTCATGAAGTGACGCATTGCGTGCCAGCCGCTGAGGCGGTGGATGTGTTGCAGATTCCGGCGTTTCTGTGTCGTCAGACCGATTTGTTGCTGGCCGCGGGCGCTACGGGTGCGGCGATCAATGTGAAAAAGGGCCAGTTTCTTGCCCCTTGGGACATGAGCAACGTGGCGGCCAAGATTGTCTCCACCGGCAATGAACGCATTATTTTGTGCGATCGCGGCACAAGCTTTGGCTACAACACGCTGGTGTCTGACCTGCGCGGTCTGCCGATTATGGCGCGGACCGGCTATCCGGTGATGTTTGACGCGACGCATTCGGTGCAGCAGCCGGGCGGGCAGGGCACGTCATCGGGCGGGCAGCGCGAGTTCGCACCCGTGTTGGCGCGAGCGGCGTTGGCGGTGGGCGTGGCTTCGGTGTTTATCGAGACGCATCAAGACCCGGACAATGCGCCGTCTGACGGGCCAAACATGATCCCGATCGCGCAGATGCGTGCGCTGCTCAAGCGGCTGAAGGCGTTCGACCAACTTGCCAAGGAAGGCTGAACCTGATGCTACGTCGTTGTTTTCTTGCTCTGCCGGTGTTGATGGCTGCGGCCACGGCGCAGGCGCAATCTCAAGGAGTTGCTATGATCGACCATGTTGTTGGCACCGGCGCTGAAGCCGTCGCAGGCAAGACCGTTGTGGTGCATTATACCGGATGGCTGTTCGACGCCGCCGCTGCGGACCATAAAGGTCGCAAATTTGATAGCTCGCGTGATCGCGGCGACAAGTTCAGCTTCCCGCTGGGCGCTGGCCGGGTGATTGCTGGCTGGGACAAGGGCGTGGCGGGCATGAAGGTTGGCGGTCAGCGCACGCTGACGATCCCGCCAGAAGACGGCTATGGCGCACGCGGCGCTGGCGGCGTTATCCCGCCGAATGCGACGCTGGTGTTTGATGTTGAGTTGTTTGAGGTGAAGTGAGGCTTCAGTTCAAAACATTCGTCATCG
>CAIZGT010000505.1 GCA_903932545.1 uncultured Rhodospirillales bacterium | reverse complement strand
CTCCCGGTGGCGCTGTCGCTGCTCGCCAAAGTCGGCATCGTCACCGCCAGCGGCCTGCGCAAATATCGCCGCTATGCCATCGTCGGCAACTTCATCGTCGCCGCCATTCTCGCACCGCCCGATGTGATCACCCAAGTCGGCTTGGCCGTGCCGTTGATCTTGCTTTACGAAGTGTCGATCATCGCCGCAGGGTTTGTGCAGCCAAAACCTGCCGAGGATTGATGGGTTCCGCAGGGTGGGTTCGCACAGCTAACCCACCACCGCCATGCCGCCCGGCGAAGTGGTGGGTTAGCTCCGCGAACCCACCCTACGAGCCGCAGATGAAACTGATAGAACGGGCCTGAGACAATGCATGATATCCGCCTGATCCGCGCCGAACCCGCCGCGTTCGACGCCGCGATGGCACGTCGCAAATTGCCGCTGCAGGCCGAGGCGATCTTGGCGCTCGATACCGCCCGCCGCGCTGCCCAGACCGAGCAGCAGACCAAGCTGGCCGACAAGAAGAAGCTCTCTGAAGCGTTCGGCCGGGCCAAGCGCACTGGTGAGGACACGTCCGCACTCACCGCCCAAATCGAAGCCCTCACGGCCGATATCGCCACGGCCGAGGCCAATGCGGTGACGCTGGATGCCCAAATCACCGGCATCCTCGAATCCCTCCCCAACATCCTCGATGCCGAAGTGCCCAACGGTACGGACGAAGCCAGCAACGTCGTCCTCAAGCAGGTCGGCGAGCCCGCGATGCCCGCCTTCAAGGCGCTGGAGCATTTCGAACTCGGCGAGCCGTCCGGCCTGATGGAATTCGAGCGCGCCGCCAAAATTGCCGGCAGCCGCTTCACCATCCTGCGCGGCAACCTCGCCCGCCTGTCCCGCGCACTCGGCCAATTCATGCTCGATCTGCACACGCAGGAACACGGCTATCAGGAGGTAGAAGTCCCGCTGCTCGTCAACGAAGCGTCGGTCTATGGCACCGGCCAATTGCCGAAATTCGAGGAAGACCTCTTCAAAACCACCGACGGACGCTATCTCATTCCCACCGCCGAAGTCCCGCTGACCAATTATGTCCGCGACGAGATCATTGCCGCCAACGCACTACCAATCCGCTTTGCAGCCCTGAGCAACTGCTTCCGCTCCGAAGCCGGTTCCGCCGGGCGCGACACGCGCGGCATGCTGCGTCAGCATCAATTCCCCAAGGTGGAACTGGTCAGCATCGTTCACCCCGATCTATCCGCCGAAGAGCACGAGCGCATGACCGCCTGTGCCGAACGCGTGCTCGAACTGCTCGAACTGCCATATCGCCGCATGCTGCTCTGCTCGGGTGACACCGGATTTGGCTCGGCGCGCACGCATGATCTGGAAGTCTGGCTGCCCGGTCAGCAGATGTGGCGCGAGATCAGCTCGTGCTCCAACATGCGTGATTTCCAAGCGCGGCGGATGAACACCCGTTATCGCGGTCCAGACGGCAAACCGGCGGGCTTCGCAAACACCTTGAACGGCTCCGGCGTGGCGGTTGGGCGCGCGTTGATTGCGGTGCTGGAGAATCATCAGCAAGAAGATCGTTCTATACTTCTCCCCGCCGCTTTGCGTCCCTATCTTGGGGGCATCACAAGCATCGAGCTGACATGAACGAGCCAGCGCCTCCCAAGCAGATCAACCGCCTTCTCGACGGCGTGCGGAAGTTCCAGCAAAAGGCGTTTCCCGAACGCAGTGAGTTATTCTCCGAACTCGCTTCGGGTCAGGATCCGCACACGCTGTTCATCACCTGCGCCGACAGCCGAATTTCCCCCGGCCTGATCACCCAAACCGACCCCGGCGAACTCTTCGTCTGCCGCAATATCGGCAACGTGGTGCCCGCTTATGGCGAAATGATGGGCGGCGTGTCTGCCGTGGTGGAATTCGCCTGTATCGGCTTGAACGTGTCTGACATCGTGGTCTGCGGCCATTCGGATTGCGGGGCGATCAAGGCGATCCTGAACCCGAAGCAGAACGGGCTGGAGCGCATGCCCACCGTCCGCTCCTGGCTGCGCAACGCCGATGCGGCGCGCTCAGTGGTGGAAGTGCTGCACCCCGAGCTTGAGGGCGAGGCGCTGATCCAGGCACTCGTCGAACAAAATGTCCGCACCCAGCTTGGCCATTTGCGCACCCATCCCTCAGTCGCCGCCCGCATGGCACAGGGCACGTTGCGGCTGCACGGCTGGGTTTATGGCATCGGCTCGGGCAGCATCGCCACTTTGGATGAAACCACCGGACAGATGGTGCCACTGACATGACGCACGTGATTGATATGACAGCCGATGATGTGGCCGCTGCGTTGGCTGCGGGCACAATCACGCTGGTGGATGTGCGTGAAGACCACGAATACGCAGCCGAGCACATTGCAGGCGCGGTGTTGATGCCGCTGTCACGCTTCGATCTCGCCGCGTTGCCGAGTGATCCCGAAAAGCCGGTAGTGTTCCAATGCCATCTCGGTGGCCGCTCCGCCCGCGCGGTGATCTATTGCGCGCAGAACGGCCTGCCGATTGACACTCATCTGGCCGGCGGCATCGATGCGTGGAAAGCGTCAGGGTTGCCGACGGTGCGCGGCTAGCGCGCCGCGAAAATTCGAGCCTGCGCCGATCGACTGGCCATGGTGCGCGCTTGGCCAAGGCATCGGCTGGCTGATGATATAAAAGCCCAAATATGACAATACAAAACGCCCCAAATTGGTGAAAAACGGCTTGGCAGACGAGCGTTTATCGAATATTTCGATATCGTTCTGAGAAAGGTATCATCGTCCCGCGCATGCCAACTCGGCATTGGTCTCGGATGTGACATCACCGCAAGGCGATTATTGGGATCTTGGGACATCGCAAGGGGTCTCCTATCCAACATATGCGCAGTTTACATTGACCAGCGCGGCATCCATCACCGCCGCCGAACTGTTCGCGGAGCGTGGCACGTCGGCTGCGAACTATTATGTCCAGATATTCAATGACAACGCGGGCAGCCCCGGCGCCACAGCGATTGTAACAAGTCAATTCGGCACTGGTGCCGTCTCGAACACTGCTTATCTCCCGCGGAATTTTGCCTTTGGGACGCCGGTTGTACTTGACGCAGGCATATACTGGCTTGGGGGCTTTTCAAGCACAGATTACTCAATCTGGGGCGCGACCATTGCGAACAATCTTGTCAACACCGGCAGCGTTGGCACCGCCAACCCGGTGCTCGTCTATACTGACAATTCCTTGGTTACGTTGCCAAACGAGGCCTTGCTGTTCAGTTTGACCGGCACCGCTGGTGCGTCGGTGCCGGAGCCAACTTCCGTGATTCTGATCGGAACCGGTCTGCTCGGCCTTGGTGCTGCGCGCAAGCGTCGGGCCTGAATTGTTGCAGGCGGCTGGTTGCGCGGCATGGCGCGTTCAGGTGACCAGCCGCCGCAACGCCGCCACCAACATCGCGCGCAACCGCGCATTGTGCATGCAATAACCGCCCGCGAACCCCATCACGCTGCCGATGATGGTATCAATCAACCGCGCCTCAATCACCGCCGTCGCTGAGCCTTGGCCAAGCGTTGCGGCTTCGGCGAGAAAGATTGTCAATGGCGTGATGAACATCACCGCGAACCCGTAATGTCGCACCACCGCCGCTTCGACGATAAATGTCAGCGCGGTGATCATCAGGCACATCGTCCAACGATCCAACGGCAACGCGAGCAGTGCCCAGGTGCTGCCGATTCCCAGAATGGTGCCGCCCACCCGATGCAATTGCCGCGTCCACACCGCGCGCAGAGACATGCCGGATATCACCGCCAAACAACTCACCGGCACCCAATAGGGTCGCTCCAACCCCAGCACCTGCGCAATCGAAAGTGAAATGCCAACAGCGAGGGCAATCACCAGCGGGTCGAAGATCAACGTATCGAACTGCGCAGGCGCCACCTGCGGCGCAGGGGCGGCGGGTCGAAGGCGCAGAATCGCCACCGAGTAAAAGAACGCGATGAGGCACGCCAGCAAGCAGCCCAGTGCGAACAGCCCCACCTTGGTCGGCACGTCAAGGATTTGGGCCGGGGAGTATGCCCCGACCGCCGCCGCCATGACAAAGAACGTCGCCCCTGGCGGTCCGACCCGGTAATAGCGCGTGCCCATCGCGGCGAGAAACGTGACAAAAAGGATGAACGGCACAATCAGCAACGGCACGAAATGGCTGATCACGCCAAGTGCATAGCAACTCACCATGCCGAATGCGCACGACATCATCCACACCATGCGGTGTTGCAGGCTGGTGGCGGGCAGATAGAGGAAAACCATCCCGGCGAGTGAGGACAGCACGCCGAAATCCATCCGGTCAAAGATCGCCCCCACCAGAACCGGCAACCCCGCTGCCAGAGCCGCCGCAAACGGCATCTGCCAAGGGCGATCAGAGCGGTTGATCGTCACCAACCCGCGCCATTCCACAATCAGTCTTGTGCGCAGGCGGGCGAGGGCGCGGTTCATCCGTGGATGGCCACACCCAGCTTGCCCGCCAAATCCTGCACAAACTGCCAAGCCACCCGGCCCGAACGCCCACCGCGCACGGTGGACCACGCCGCCGCCTTGTGGCGCAGATCCTCATCAGCAATCGGGAGTTTCATTTGCGCGGCATACCCCGCCACCATCGCGAAATATGCCTCCTGATCCGCGTTGTGGAACCCAACCCACAGGCCGAAGCGGTCAGAGAGTGAGACCTTCTCCTCCACCGCCTCACCGGGGTTGATCGCGCTCGATTTCTCGTTGTCGATCATGTCACGCGGCATCAGATGGCGGCGGTTGGAAGTGGCATAGAACAGCACGTTCTCAGGCCGCCCCTCGATGCCGCCATCGAGTACGGATTTGAGCGCCTTGTAATCGGCATCCTCTTTTTCGAACGAAAGATCGTCACAGAAAATAATGCAGCGGCGCGGTTGCGGGCGCAGGATTCGCATCAACTCGGGCAGGGTGGCGATGTCTTCGCGCGCGATTTCAATCAGCGCCAAGCTGCCCGGCGTCTCAGCATTGGCCTGCGCGTGCGCGGCCTTCACCAGCGAGGATTTGCCCATGCCACGCGCGCCCCAGAGCATGGCGTTGTTGGCGGACAGGCCGCGCGCAAATTGCAGCGTGTTGGCCAGGATCAGGCCTTTCTGACGCTCCACACCCACCAGCAGCGAGATATCGACATGTGCCACCTTCTTCACTGGCGCGAGCTGGGCAGGCGAGGGGTGCCAGACGAACGCATCCGCTGCGGTCAGATCCACTGGAATCGCCGCTGGTGGGGCCAGCCGTTCGAGGGCGGTGGCGATGCGTTCGAGCAGAATCGGGTCGATCATACGGACTTCCTGGTTTGCGAGCTTGACCTCTGAGGGGCGGAAACTATGGTCCGGCGTCAGACTTCACAACCCACACACGGATAAACCAGATGTTCATCTCCACCGCCTATGCTCAATCCCTCTCCGGTGCTGCCGGCGGCGACATTATGGCCAGCGTGCAGCAATTCGCGCCTCTGCTGCTGATTTTCGGTGTGTTCTACTTCCTGCTGATCCGCCCGCAGCAGCAAAAGCAGAAGGAAATGAAGTCGATGCTGGCGGCGTTAAAGCGTGGCGACAAGGTTGTGACAGGTGGCGGCATTCTTGGCACCGTGAGCAAGCCGCCCGTGGAAGACTCGCGCGAAGTTGAGATCGAAATCGCCCCGAGCGTGAAAATTGTGGTGCTGCGCGAGACCATCGCCAGCGTGGTAAAGCCGCAAGCAGCCAACGACGCGAAATAAATCGGCCATCACGGCACAAAAAAAGGGGACCAACTGGTCCCCTTTTTCGCATCAAACGCTTGGCAACACTCAGCCCAACAGCGACTCGGCGTATTCGTAATTCGCCAGCTTATCGAGCCAGTTGGTCACGTAATCCGGGCGACGGTTGCGGAAGTCGAGGTAGTAGGAATG
>CAIZGT010000504.1 GCA_903932545.1 uncultured Rhodospirillales bacterium | reverse complement strand
CGCTGGAATCAAAGCGCGCGTTCTACACCGAATATCGTTCGGTGATGGATTTGTCCGCCGAGTTTTATCTGCAGACCATCCAAACCGTGTTCCTCGAACACCGCCTGCCCCGCGGCGTGTTCACCCATCGCACTGAGTTGGTGAAGCCAGAGGCAATCACCAAAACCGCGATGCTGACAATTGAAGGCGAGCGAGACGATATCTCCGGCATCGGCCAAACCAAGGCGGCGCATGATCTTGCCAGCAACCTGCCAGACAAGATGCGCGAGCATTATGAGCAGCAGGGCGTGGGGCATTACGGGCTGTTCAATGGCCGCCGGTTCACGGCGGAGATTGCGCCGAAGATCAAGGCGTTTATCGAAAACCACCGCTAAATCTTAGCGCGAATCAGCAAAACGCAGTTCGCCATCTCTGTGATGACAGAGGCGGCGAACTGCGTTTTGCTGGCTTACGCTACGGAGGAGGTGGCGGACTGCTTGCGCCCGTGCAGGCGACTTGGCCCGACAAGATATACACAGGGACAGAGGAACCACCGCCAACCGGGCAGAAATCAAATACCGAGTTTGCCCCGACACCCGTATTACCGTTGACGACGTATGAGACGGTATAGCCCGAGGCGTAGGAGTAAGTCACAACATCGGGGGTGCCGGTTGCAATGCTGTAAGTACCAACCTGTGCGGATGGATCGGCACCTCCTAGACCCGATCCATATTCAACGAGCCGGCCGCTGGAATGATACTCTTGGTTCGCCCAAGGTGCGGCTGGCAACACATGCGCCGCGCCGACGCAGGCGGTGTTGAACGACAGCAGCGTGGTCACTTGGCCAGATGACAGATCACCCCCAGCGGTGGCGTAACCGGAGGCAGCGCAGGTCATCGCCAAAGCGGTTTCAGCCGACGCCCCACCGAACGCCATCGCGGCGATAGCCAAGCGCAACATTCTGCTGGCTGAAAACATGCCAAGCTCCATCAGTGGTGATCGGAAAATGAGAAAAAACTTACGAACTATTTAAAGCATCGCCACCGGATGCGTCAATCAATACGCGTGGCGCTCTTTCGCCTCAACGCGCCACCCCCACGCTACGCGATATGACGGAATGATAATGGTTCAACCCTAACTCATCGCGCTCTACACTGACCTCAACGATAACAAACTGAGGAAACATCATGTTCGGCCTGATGCAGGACCAGCCGCTGCTGATCTCCAGCGCAATCCGCCACGCCGCGCGCAATCATGGCAAGGCGGAGATCGTCTCCAAGTTGGTAGATGGCACCATCCACCGCACCAATTATGCCGCAATCGAACCCCGTACCCGCCGCCTTGCCCGCGCAATGCAACGCCTGGGCCTCCAAGCCACCGACCGCGTTGGCACGCTGGCGTGGAACTCCTATCGGCATTTGGAACTCTATTACGGCGTCTCCGGCAGTGGCCTGATCTGCCACACCATCAATCCCCGCCTCGCGCCTGCCGATATCGCCTTCATCATCAACCACGCCACCGACCGCGTGCTCTGCGTTGATCTCACCTTCGCCCCCCTCATCCAAGCCATTGCCGAGCACATCACCGCAAGCATACGTGCCGTGGTGTTCCTGTGTGAGCCGCATGAAATGCCGAGCCTCGCACTCCCCGCCGGGATGGACCTGCTCTGCTACGAAACGCTGATGGCCGATGCGGACGAGGACTATACATGGCCCGTGTTCGACGAGCGCACCGCCGCCTCGCTCTGCTACACCTCCGGCACCACCGGCCGCCCGAAAGGCGTGCTGTATTCGCACCGCTCAACCATCCTGCACGCCATGGCCACCAATTTCCCCGACGCGTTCGGCCTGTCAGCGCGCGACCGGGTGATGCCGGTGGTGCCGATGTTCCACGTCAACGCCTGGGGCACCCCCTATTCGGTGCCGATGGTGGGCGGCTCGCTGATCATGCCGGGGCGGCATTTGGACGGTGCCAGCCTCACCGCGCTGATCAATGACGAGCGCGTCACCATGTCGGCGGGGGTGCCAACAATCTGGCTCGGCCTGCTGAACCATCTGCGCAGTTCAGGCCAGCGGATTGATACCATCAAGCGCCTCGGCGTCGGCGGCTCGGCCTGTCCGCGCATGATCATGCAGGCATTTGAGCGCGAATATGGCGCGACAGTCGTGCATGCTTGGGGCATGAGCGAAACCAGCCCGGTGGCCTCAGCCAATGCCGAAACCGAGGCGAGCCAGGCGCTGGATCAGCCCGAATATTGGCGCATGCGCGACAAGCAGGGCCAGGCCCTTTACGGCGTTGAGATGAAAATCACCGGCAATGGCGGCGTGGAACTGCCATGGGATGGCGTGGCACAGGGCGATCTGCTGGTGCGCGGGCCGTGGGTGGCGAGCGCCTATTTCGGCAACGAGGCGGGCAGCGCGCTCGACACCGAGGGCTGGTTCGCCACCGGCGACGTGGCAACGATTGACGCCGATGGCCGCATGGAAGTGACAGACCGCTCAAAGGATGTGATCAAATCCGGCGGCGAATGGATCAGCTCGATTGCGCTGGAGAACATCGCCATCGAACACCCAGACGTGGCCGAAGCCGCGATCATCGCCGCCACCCATCCGAAATGGGACGAACGCCCGTTGCTCATCGTGGTGCCGCGTGCTGGGCGAGTGATCGATCCTGCCAGCGTGCTGGCGATCTATGAGGGCAAAATCGCCAAATGGTGGCTGCCCGATGCGGTGCTGGTGGTGGAAGAACTGCCACACACCGCAACCGGCAAAATCCACAAACTAACGCTGCGGCAGCGGTTTAAGGATCATCTGCTCAGCAGCTAAGCCGCCTTCGCCTCATGCGCAATCCGGTTGAGGTTGGCCAACACATCCCTTGCCAACTTCACCCGCTGCGCCAGCGTCATCTCCGCCACAATCGCCAGCTTATGGTCTGGCCGTAGCTTGATCAGCCCGCCCTTCTTGCCCAGCCACGCGATCAACCCGCCTGGATTGCGGAACTTGTTGGCGCGGAAGGTCAGCACCATGCCCTTCGGCCCGGCGTCGAGTTTCTCCACCCCCGCTGCACGACACAACCGTTTCAGCGCCACCACGGAGAGCAGATTGTCCACCTCCTCGGGCAGTTTGCCGAAACGATCCACCAATTCAGCGGCCATTGCCTCGCTCTCGGCGTCGTTCTCCAACGCGCCAATACGGCGATAGAGCCCAAGGCGAACCGGGAGGTCGCGCACGTAATCCTCAGGGATTAACACCGGCAAACCGAGCCCAATATTCGGCGTCCAATCCCGCGAGGCCGCGCGCTTCTTGCCCTTCTCGGCCCGCATCTCGGCCACCGCATCTTCGAGCATCTGCTGATACAGCTCAATGCCCACCTCGCGGATATGGCCCGACTGCTCATCACCCAACAGATTGCCCGCACCGCGAATATCGAGATCGTGGGAGGCCAGCGTGAAGCCCGCACCGAGATTGTCGAGCGTCTGCATCACCGACAGCCGCTTCTCAGCGGCAACCGACAGCGAGTTAGACGGCGGCCATGTCAGGTAAGCATAACCCCGCTGCTTGCCGCGCCCCACCCGCCCGCGCAGCTGATACAGTGCGCCGAGGCCGAACATATCCGCCCGGTGAATAATCAGCGTGTTGACAGCGGGCATATCCAGCCCCGATTCCACGATGTTGGTAGAGAGCAATACGTCATATTTGCCGTCACCAAATTCGGTCATCACCCGTTCAAGTTCAGTCGGCGAAAGCCGCCCATGCGCCTGAATACACCGCGCTTCTGGCACAATCTCAGCCAGGCGCTTGGCCATTCGGTCGAGGTCTTCCAAGCGTGGGCAGACACAGAACACCTGCCCGCCCCGGAACCGCTCCCGCTGAATCGCCTCGCGCACCACAACCGCGTCAAACGGCATGATGAAGGTCCGCACGGCAAGGCGATCCACCGGCGGTGTCGCGATAATGCTCATCTCGCGCACGCCGGTCAGTGCCAATTGCAGCGTGCGCGGAATTGGCGTGGCGGTCAGTGTCAACACATGCACATCCGCCTTCAGAGATTTCAGCTTCTCCTTATGCGCCACGCCGAAATGCTGCTCCTCATCCACAATCACCAGGCCGATATCGGAGAAATTCACACTGGCCGCGAGCAGCGCGTGGGTGCCGATGACGATGTTGATATCGCCATTCGCCAGCCCATCCTTCACCGCTTGCGCGTCCTTCGCCGTCACCATACGGCTGAGTTGGCCGATCTTGATCGGCAGCCCCTCAAACCGCTTGGTGAAGCCACGATAATGCTGGCGGGCGAGCAAAGTGGTGGGCACAACGACGGCCACTTGCGACCCGCTCATCGCCGCCACAAACGCCGCGCGCAATGCAACTTCGGTTTTGCCAAACCCCACATCGCCGCAGATCAACCGATCCATCGGGCGACCAGAGGCGAGGTCTTCCAGCACATCGGCAATCGCCCGCGTTTGATCCTCGGTCTCCGCGAACGGGAAGCGGGCGCAGAATTCGTCCCACGCCCCTTCCGGCGGCGCGATGATCTCGGCTTCATGCAGGCGGCGCTCGGCGGCGGTGCGGATCAGCGCGCCCGCCATGTCCTGAATACGCTGCTTCATCTTGGCTTTGCGGTTCTGCCAAGAAGCCCCACCCAGCTTGTCGAGCGCCACACCACCGGTTTCGGAACCGAACCGGCTCAGCATTTCGATGTTTTCAACCGGCAGGAACAGCTTCTGCTCGCCGTCATAGAGAATACGCAGGCAGTCATGCGGCGCGTTGCCGACATCCAGCGTCACCAGCCCGTCATAGCGACCGATGCCGTGATCCTGATGGACAACCAAATCGCCCTCGGCAATCTCGGTGGCCTCCGCAATGAACTGATCCGCCCGCTTGCGCTTGCGGGGAGGCCGCGCGATGCGTTCGCCGAGCAAATCTTGCTCAGAGACCAACGCCAACTTGTCCGCCACAAACCCACGTTCGAGCCCCAGCGTGATCAGCGACGCCGCCCCTTTCGGCGCCGCCTGCACCTCAGCCCAGGTGTCGCAAGCATGGGTGGCGAACCCTTGCTCACTCAACAAATGCGCCAACCGCTCGCGTGAGCCACGTGACCACGCTGCAAGGATCAGGCGCTTGCCGTCGCGGCCCCAACGATCCGCCTGGGCGCGGAGTTGGTCGAAGATGTTCACGCCGCCAGTTGCGTTGCGCTGGGCAAAGAGTGGCGCGGGGCGTCCGCCGCCATCAATCCCCACTCCGCCATCAGGCATTGCGAACGGCGAAAACGCGAACAGCGTGTGGCCCGCCAGCATTTGGTGCCAGCCCGCCTCGTTCAGATACAGCAACTCCGGCGGCAACGGGCGATACGGCACTTCACCATCACGCGGCACTGATTTGCGGGCTTGGAAATGATCGGCCACCATTTCCAGGCGTGAGGTGAGAACGTCCTCGCTTTGGTGATCCAGGCTGATCGCAGCCCCCGGCAAATAATCGAGCAGCGTCTCCATGCTCTCATGGAACAGCGGCACCCAATGCTCCATGCCCGGATGACGCCTGCCATCGGAGATTGAAAGATAAATCGGGTCTTCCGCCGCCCCACTGCCGAACATCTCGCGCCACGCCGCCCGGAAGCGCGCAACGCTCGGCTTGTCGAGAAACACTTCAGAGACCGGGCGCAGGCTGAAGCCCTCAACCGCCGCCCCGGAACGCTGACTTGTCGGATCAAACGACCGCAAACTCTCGATCGTATCGCCAAACGTGTCGATCCTGATCGGCTCGGCAATGCCAGACGCAAATATGTCGATAATACCACCGCGCACGGCGTATTCGCCCGGCTCCATCACAGTGCCGGCGCGGACATAGCCCCTGCCCTCCAAGAACCGCGCCAACTCGTTCGATTTCACCGTGCCGCCCGCCTTCAGCGACAGCGACGCACCGTGGAACAAATGACGCGGCGGCACTTTCTGCACCAGCGCATTGATGGTGGTGAGCACCACGCGGCGCCCCTTGGAAGACTCCAGCAGCGCCGCAAGCGTTGCGATGCGTTCAGAGACAATCGCCGGGTTGGGCGAAACCCGGTCATACGGCAGGCAATCCCACGCCGGAAAGCGCAGGATCTCTACCTCCGGCGCAAAGAACGCCAGATGCTCGGCCATAATCGCCATCCGCGCATCGTCACGACAGGCGTGCAACAACGGATAGGCATGCTCAGCAGCGCGCTGGGCCAGAAGTTGCGCATCCCAGCCTTCCGGCGCGCCGTAAACCGTCGCTGTCATTTGCCCGCTTTATCCCCTTGGGCTGCATCCCGAATCGCCCGCAACATCGGCGAATCGGCATGCGGCGGAATTGGGAAGCGACCAGTCAGCCAATCGGCCAGATCGGCGTCCATCAATTCCATCACTTCTTCCAGCGCGTCCATCTCCGCATCGCTCATCGTATGGATGCGTTTGTTGACGAAACCGCCGATCAAAATGTCGGTTTCGTGCGATCCGCGATGGTTGGCGCGGAAGATCAGGCGGCGGACGCGAATGTCGCGTGGCGAAAGCGGGTTTTCTGTCATCACGTGGCATTCTATAGCGGCAGGCTAGGATAGTGTCAGCCCGTGGAAACATACGAACTCGATCCGCTTTTCGCAGAGCTGACGTCATTACGTGGCGTGGGGGGCGCGCTTGCCAAATTGATGGCACGCGCCATTGGTGGCACGCGGGTGATCGACCTGCTGTTTCATCTCCCCGAATCCTATCTCGACCGCCGCAAACGCAGCCTGATCCATGAGGCGCTGCCCGGCGTGATGGTCACACTTGAGGTGGAAGTCATCCGCATCGAGAAACCACAATCGCCAAAGCAGCCGACCAAAGTTGCCGTGGGCGATGAAAGCGGGTTCTGCGATTTGATGTTCTTCCGCGCCTTTCCCGAAAGCCGCCTGCGCGTCGGCGCGCGGGTGCTGATCGCCGGAAAGATGGATGATCGCCGCCAGATGGCGCATCCAGATCACATCGCGCCTGCGGATAAGCCCGAGCAATTCCCTGCCGTTGAGCAGGTTTGGCCGCTCACCGCCGGGCTGTTCGCATGGCATCTGCGCAAGCCGGTGGCCGAGGCGGTTGGGCGCGTTCCACCGAACGTGCCGGAATGGCATGACCCTGCTTTGATGAAGCGCGAATCCTGGCCGGGATTCGTCGAGGCGCTGCGCGGGATGCAACTGCCCACCACCCTACCCGATCCGAAACTCCGCCAACGCCTCGCCTATGACGAGTTGCTCGCGGGCCAAGTGGCGATGGGGCTGATGCGCAGGCGCAACCGGGCACGTCCGGGCCGGGCGATGGCGGGCGATGGCGTGTTGCGGGCGCAGGCGCTCGCCGCATTCGGCTTCGATCTCACCGAGCCACAGCGCCACGTGCTCGCCGAAATCGACGCCGATCTCGCCGCCCCCAACCGGATGATGCGCCTGCTGCAAGGCGATGTCGGCTCGGGCAAAACCCTCGTCGCCGTGCTCGCCATGCTGCGGGCTGTGGAGGCCGGCGCGCAGGCTGCGCTGATGGCTCCCACCGAACTCCTCGCCCGCCAGCACGCCCGCACGATCGCGCTGATCTCGCCGGTGCCGGTGGCGCTGCTCGCATCAACCGTCACAGGCAAAGAGCGCGCCCGCGTGCTCGAAGGCCTCGCCGATGGCGCCATCCCCATCGCCATCGGCACCCACGCGCTGGTGCAAGACGGCGTCAGCTTCGCCAATCTCGGCCTCGCGGTGATCGACGAGCAGCACCGCTTCGGCGTCAATCAGCGGCTGATGCTGGGGGCGAAGGGCGAGCAGACCGACGTGTTGGTGATGACCGCCACCCCTATTCCCCGCTCCATGCTTCTCACGCAATGGGGCTAGATGCAGAT
>CAIZGT010000503.1 GCA_903932545.1 uncultured Rhodospirillales bacterium | reverse complement strand
TGTGGCGCGGCTGGAGCATCTGCGTGCAGTGGCGGTGTCCGGCTGATGGAAGCGCTCTCCGCCAGCCAGCAACATCGTCACGCGCTGCGTGAACTGCACGGCCATCTGGCGATTGCCGGAGACGGCAAGCTGCGTGAAATCGTCGCTCTCGTTGATTCGATGCCCGAGCGCGGGGCGGCGGACAGTCTGATTGCGCCGTTGCGGGTGCGACTGACGCAATTGCGGCCGCCGCGTCGGTTGAGCCTCAACCGATTTCTGTTCCTGCCGGCAGACCCGGTGATCGTCCCCGCCTTACACTGGCGGCGCAGCGCGTTGGCATTTCCGCGCAGTGCGTTGGGCTGCCTTGCGCGTGTGCTGCGTGCGGAATTTGGCCGGGATGATGCCAGTTTTGCCGAGGCGGTGGATGGCGTGATGTCGGACGATCAGGCTCGGATCGTCCAGTTGGGCCGGATGATCTGGCACCGCGCCGCTGATTTCTTGGCGCAAACCCATGTGCCGCCCGAATGGGCTGGGATGACCGGGCTGTCGGCCCAGGATTTCATCGCGATTGCGCGGCCGTTGGCGGTGCTGCTCGACGCGGGCGTGGCGATGGAGCAGATGATGCCGCTTGCCAGCCATCTCGATGATCTCGCCCCGCCGCTGCGCACCAGCCTCGCGCAGGCGCTCAGCTTCGTGGCGCAGATGCCGCCACCTGAGAATGCCGCGTTGTCCGGGCGGAGTATTGCGATCATGCTGGCCGTTCTGCTCGCGCGACTGCCAGAAGCGGAGGCATTGCTGATCGCGGCCAGTGATTTTGCTGCCCGCCAAGGCGGGCCGGTGATACGGCTGGCGGCGGATGGCGCGGTTGATGCAACGCTTGATCAGGCTGAATCGCGGTTGGCGCTGCCAGATAGCCCGATCAGCCTGCCCGACCTCACGCGGGCAGCCACCTTGATCCGGGCGCTTGAAGACCCTGGCCCTGCGTGCAGGCCTAGCCGCAAGCCGCGTGCTGCGGCCCTGCGCCGCGCGCTGGACGTGCATTGTCGCGATCGGTTCCAGGTTGATCTGGCCAGCAATCTGTTGCGCCATATTGCACAACTGGACGCAGCAACACCGGATGCGGTGATGGCCGATCTTGAAGCTGCGGCACTCGATTTGCGCAGGCTTGAAGGCGTGGGGCGCACTTTGGGTGTGGCATCACATTACGAACGCGCGTTGGCAGAAGCCGGTCAGGCCTTGCTCAAACTCGCCAATCCCGATGCCCGCCGCGTGGATTTGGCGCGGCTGTCAGAAATTCTGCTCGGACCAGAGGCAGGTTTGGCGGTGCTGGACGCGGGGGCGGGATGAGCACGCTATTCGTTCTTGCCCGGTTCTGTTTTCATTGGGCGCGCGCGGCTCCCGCGGCCATGCGCCAACTCGGTTACCACGCCGTGCAACGTGCGCAATTCCTGCTCGGTCACTTCGCCGCGCTCAAAGAAATGCCGCAGATTGCGGATCATGCCGGGGCGTTTGGGCAGATTGTGCAG
>CAIZGT010000502.1 GCA_903932545.1 uncultured Rhodospirillales bacterium | reverse complement strand
TCACCAAATACCACATAGTCGATCCTTCTCTCGCCAGTGGTCCTTGCACGCCAGATCAATGGGTTCGAATGATGGATAATCGGTTTGCGCGCACTCTATATACTAACGATGAAGTATTTCTTGTGAATCATGAGACACTTCAAATCGAGCCAGCGCCAGACGAGAATGTCATTGAAGAAGAACTGCGATCACAATTGTCAAAGAATGGTGTCGCAGAACCTAGATTGAACCCGGAGGACTATGCTGATGGAAGAGGGTAAATTATATCGTCGTTTCAGATTGCGTCCTTATCGGGATTTGTCTCAAAAAGACGAAGTCGAGGCTTTAACTCTCCCTGTGCGCTTTTCGAGCGGGCCTGGAGAGGGCGAGGCGGGTTTTGAAATCCCAGTGACACTTGGGTCGCGCCAGACACGTTATTGGCTGCCTAGGGATATTCCTGAATTTGAGACTGTTTTGACAGCAATGCGAATAGCGGAAGAGACAGGGCGGCCTATCAGTCTTCTGGTCAACGAGCGCCGCTTGGCCATTCTGGGCTTAGCACACGCTGGATGACTATCCGCGCCGTGGAGATGCTAGCGAAGCCTTACGGTGATTCCCAATCGGCGATATGGATACCGGACTGACGACCCGCTAAATTCGCAGAGACACTTTATGCGCAAATTACCCCCGAAAAAGACACTTTTTGCGAAACCGTGTGACACTTTATGTGAAACTGTGGCCCGGTTTTCCGCAGGTTTCGCCTAGCGCCAAGACACTTTATGCGAAACGCTACAGTAGGGTTTCTGCGGGTTTCAGCGCAGCTAGAGACACTCTATGCGAAACGCCACAAGGGTGGGCTCGTTCGGCTGAGGGCAAAACTACATTGCCCTCACCCGCCTCTCCGCCCACAACGCCACCGCCACCGTCAAGCACATCGCCGCAAACCCGGCCAAGGCGTAAGGCTGGAAGAACGGCAATCCGAGCAGGATCACGGTGTCGTTGCTGCCCGGCACCAGATAGGCACCTGCCGCCATAAATCCGCCGCCCACCGCGCAAAAGGCGAATTGCCGCCATTTGAAGCTGATTTTCAATCGCGCGCTGCGTTTGAGGTAACCGATGAAACACCCCACAAACAGCGCCACCAACAGCAACACGCGGGTGAGGATGTGCATAATCCGCCCCCCGGCGATCTCATCAATCACCGTGGTATAGGCCCAAGGCCCGGCCACGATGTAGAGCGGCACGAAGCTGACGCCGATCATGATCGTCGCCGGGCGCGGATTGCGGAGCCCCTGCCAGATGTCGGTGAAATTCCGGCTCCAGCCGAGTTTTTGCCAGCCATGCATAAGGCGGAGCACCAAAAGGCCCAGCACCAACACCGCCACCCAGCCATCAACCTGGCGCATGTCGATCAACATCGGAGCAGGCGGGGCGTGCGCCTTCAGCGCGCCGGAAGGGTCCAGCGCACGCACCACCCAGGCCATCACAAAATACCCAACAAAACTGCCAAGATACGCCAGTTCCCCGCCGCCCAACCGCGCCAGCGTGCCGAACATGCAAGCGCGGTTCACATACGCCCCAAACCCCATCACCCCACCGCCGATCAGGGTCAGCACGGTCAGATCGTAGCTCATCGGGGTATAGCGCATGCCGAACGCCACCCCGAGCACCACCAAGCCGCCCAACACCCACAACGCGGCTTCAAGAAAGCTGATCAGGCGATTGAAACGCCGCCGGTCCAACGCCTCCTGCACCGCGGCGACGACACAGGTGGCACCGTGCTGGATGGCGAATCCCATCAGGAACGCCATCAGCATACAAGACAACAAAGCTGGGAGTGCGAGTGTCATGGCACCCTCAATGTGCGGTCCAGCCGCCATCAACCGGCAGCACGCCGCCGGTCATGGACGCCGCATCGTCTGAGCAGAGGAACCCGGTGAGGGCTGCAACCTCTTGGGTGGTCACGAACTTCTTGGTCGGCTGTGCGGCGAGCAGCACGTCGCGGATCACCGCCTCCTCGGTGATGCCGCGCGCCTTCGCGGTGTCGGGGATCTGCTTCGCCACCAAGGGCGTGAGCACATAGCCCGGGCAGACGGCGTTGCAGGTGATGCCGAACGTCGCGAGTTCGAGCGCCACGGTTTTGGTAAGCCCGGCGATGCCATGCTTGGCCGCGACATAGGCCGATTTGTAGGGGCTGGCGACGAGTGCATGGGCGGAGGCGAGGTTGACGATCCGCCCCCAGCCGCGCGCTCTCATCTGCGGCACAACGAGGCGGATCGCATGGAACGCGCCTGAGAGGTTGATCGCGATAATCTGGTCCCATTTCGCAATCGGGAACTCCTCAATGGGCGAGACGAACTGAATGCCCGCGTTATTGACCAGAATATCCACGCCGCCGAATTCATGCGTCGCAGTCTCGATCATGTCGGCAATGTCGAGAGGCTTGCTGATATCGGCACCGTGGTAGCGCACCTGTACGCCGTGCGTGGCCTGAATCTCGGCGCGGATGGCTTCGATGTCGGCAGCATCGCCGAAGCCGTTGAGCAGCACGTTGCAGCCCTTGGCCGCGAAGTGGCGGGCAATATCCAAGCCGATCCCACTGGTGGATCCGGTCACGATTGCGTTCTTGCCTTGCATGGTCAAACTCCTGAGTTGAAACATCGGAATGCGAGATGGATGGGTTAGGCTTGACGGGGCGCGGGGCGGCGGGGGCGGTAGGAACACACCGCGCCATCTCGCGTTTTCGGCTGATGTGCCAGGATGCGCGCGCGCTCCTCAGCCGAGAGGTCTTCGTCGGAATAATCATGAACAATCACGCCATCGAGCGCGCTGATCTCGGCCTGCCACGCCTGGGCTGCGATCGCATGTGCGGTCGAGCGATAGCCCGCCCCCCAACGCTGCTGCACGCGCTCATGGGCAAAATCGATGTCTTTATACTGGTCCTCTTTGGCCAGACGCGGCGCTTGCAGGCGGATGAGGTGGAACACCGAAAGGCACCCCTCCTCGATGGCGGCCAGCACCTCGGCCTTCTTCAGCGCCGCCTGTGGCAGATACGGCTCCAGCACCGTCAGCGCATGGCGCAGCTTGTGCAGTTCCAACTCCATCGCCACCAGCATGTTGGTGCGGCTGGCGAATTGCAGTTCTTTCGAGCGCCTTGACACCGCCGCCATCGTGGTGGGCGGCACGTCGCGCTCCTGCCAGACATTGGCCAAGAAGCAGAGCGAATGGACCCGTGGATGCTCCTGCAACATCCGCTCAAGCGGGGTGTTGGAGTGGATGCCGCCGTCCCAATAGAAACGCCCGTCAATTGTCACGGCCGGGAACGCCGGTGGCAGCGCGCCGCTCGCCATAATATGCGCGACGGTCAATGTCTCGGTATGATTGTCGAAATAGCGCATCTCACCGCTTTCAACATCGACCGCGCCGACGGACAAACGAACCGGCGAATTGTGCAGGTATTCAAAGTCAACAAGCTCCTCCAGCGTCTTTCGCAGCGGGGCAGTGTCGTAGATGCTGGCCTGGTCTGGCTTGACGCTCATGCCCAGCCCGAAAGCTGAGAACGGGCGCGCTGAGAAGAAATTCGGCAGCCCGAACCCCATCAAGGACGCCGAGTTGAACTGCAACTTGGCCTCCTCCGGCAAATGCTGCATCCACGGCGCGCGCATCGCGCCGCCTTCGTCCATCCTGCGCCAAAATTCGGTGAGATGCGGCAGTCGCTGGTCTGGCGGGTTGCCGGCAATGATGGCAGCGTTGATTGCACCAATTGACGTGCCGATCACCCAATCAGGCTCCAGCGCAGCATGGTGGATCGCCTCATAGACCCCGGCCTGATAAGCGCCCAAGGCACCACCACCTTGGAGGATGAGCACAATCTGCTCCGGCAACACCTGTTTTGTCGTCACAGCGGCTCTCCTCTATGCGTCACATGAGGAAAGACTTGGTTTGTTGGCCAGTGTTACGGATTAATTTTGAGAAATACTCAAAGTGAACTGCTTTAACCCACTTCTAGAATCGATACAGGCGATGGCCTGCCTCTGCCCTGGGCAAATCTCACCCAGCAATTCCACGCCCACGCATAAAGGTTAGCGCCTCCGCGATGAGATGCGGGGTGTGCTTGCCCGGTGATTCACGCAATGCGCGCTCATAATACTCATGCAGCGCCGGGCGAAAGCCGGGATGGGCGCAATTGTCGATGACCAGTCGCGCGCGATGCTTGGGTGACAGGCCGCGCAGATCGGCAATGCCTTGTTCGGTGACGATCACTTGCACGTCATGCTCGGTGTGATCGACGTGGTTGACCATCGGCACGATGCACGAAATCGCGCCCCCTTTGGCCACCGAAGGCGTCATGAAGAACGACAGGAAGGCATTGCGTGCGAAGTCTCCCGAGCCACCAATGCCATTCATGATCGACGTGCCGGCGATATGGGTGGAATTCACGTTGCCGTAGATATCGGCCTCGATCATGCCGTTCATCGCGATGATGCCCAGGCGGCGCACCAGTTCGGGGTGGTTCGAAATCTCCTGCGGCCGCAGCACAATGCGGCTGCGGTAATATTCGAGGTTATCGAGGAACTCCGCCTGCCCGGCTTTGCTCAGCGAAAGGGCTGTTGCTGAGGCATGAACCATTTTGCCGGTGCGCAGCAGGTCGAGCATCCCGTCTTGCAGCACTTCGGTGAATGCGGTGAGCCCCTCAAACCGTCCCTTCTGCAACCCCGCCATCACCGCATTGGCAACATTGCCGACGCCGGATTGGAACGGCAGCAACGGTTCGGGCATCCGGCCTTTGGCGATTTCGTGTTCGAGGAATTCGATAATATGTCCGGCAATCGCTTGAGACACCTCATCCGGTGGGGCGAAGTGGATGTTGCGGTCCGGCTGGTTGGTCTCAATGATGGCAACAATTTTGCGAGGATCGCAGCGCAATGTGGTTTCGCCGATGCGGTCACTGACCGTGATCAGCGGGATCGGCAGGCGGTGCGGCGGCAGATGGGTGCCGTAATAGACATCATGCATCCCCTCAAGGCGCAGATCGAAGGCGGAGTTGACCTCAAGGATTACCATATCGGCCTGATCAAGCCAGGTTTTGTTGTTGCCCACCGATGAGGAGGCCACCAACGAGCCATCGGCCTTGATCGCCGCGACTTCAACCACCGCCACGTTCAGCTTACCAAGGAAGCCGAACCAAACATATTGCGCGACGTGGGAGAGGTGGATGTCGATATATTCCATCCGCCCAGCATTGATCCGCTCGCGGCAGACGGGGTCGGATTGATACGGCAGACGCATCTCGATGCCGTCCACCTTCGCCAACGCGCCGTCCAACTCGGGGGCGGTGGAGGCGCCGGTCCAGACACTGACTTTGAAATCCTCGCCTTGGGCATGCAGCGCCTCAATTCGGCGGGCAAGTGCGGCGGGGACGAGTTTGGGATAGCCCGCCCCGGTGAACCCGCTCATGCCGATGGTGGCATGGTTGGGGATCAGGGCGGCGGCCTGATCGGCGGTCATGATACGGCTGCGCAGGGCTTCGGACTGAATGCGAGTGGCAGTCATACAAAATTCTTTTCGCAACAAAATTATCGAAAATGAAACAGAACACGGTCTCATTAGATGCTTTTATTGCGCGAAGCCCCGCCAGAGGCAATGCGTCTGGCGGGGTGCAGACCGCACTTACGCCCGCTTTACACCCGTGAACAAAATCAGCCCCTTCGCCATGTCAGTCAGGTTCGCCTTGTAGGCGGTGGGCTGGTAATACGAACCGAGCGGCAGATACGGCACATCCTCCAATGCTTGCGCTTGGATCATCGGCGCCAGCGCCATCCGCTTGGCTGGGTCTTCTTCGTAGAGCCACTGATCGCGCAACGCTTCGAGTTTTGGCAGAGTTGGCCAGCCGTTATACGCGCGCATGCCGTTGCCACGCATCAATTGGTGGCTGCCGGGGGTAGAGCAATCATAGCCGCCGGTGAAGGCCACAAACGCGTTGTAGCCGCCCTGATCCAGCGGCTTTGGCACTGCCGAGCGTTGCACGGTGGTGCCCCAGTCGGTGGCGACTTCCTCCACGTTCATGCCGATTTTGCGCAACATGTCGATGCCAACCTCGCCAATCGCGTTGATGCGCGGCACGTCGGTGGGAACCAGGAAGATGATTTTCTCGCCCTTGTAGCCCGCTTCGATCAACTCCTTTTTCAGCACCTCGATGCTGTGCTTGCCGTTCAGCACCTCCATGCCCGCGTTGTTGGCCAAGGCGGTGTTGGCGGTGAACAGGCCGGTTTGCGCGTCAAACGGTGCCGCGGTGCCGACCACGGCTTCCATATATTCCTTCTGATTGACCGTCTTGAGCGCCACTTGGCGGATTTTGGGGTTATCGAAGGGCGGATACAGATGGTTGAAGCGCAGGAACCCAATCAAGCCGCGCGTCTCGGCCACTTCCAACTTGATCGCCTTGTTCTTGCGCAGCGATGGCACAAGGTCCATCAGCGGCTGCTCAACCCAATCCACCTCGCCTGCCACAAGGGCGGCGACTTGGGTGGCGGGGTCGGGGGAGGTGATCCACTCAACACGATCAAAATTCACAATGCGCGCACCGGCACAGAAGCTGGCCTTCTCCTGGCGCGGCACATAGCCGTCAAATTTCGCATACACGTTGCGCGAGCCGGGCACGCGCTCATTGGCCACGTATTTGAACGGGCCAGAGCCGATAATTTCCTTCAGCAACACGTTGGGCGGGGTGACTGCCAATCGCTCAGGCATGATGGCAGCCATCGTGTTGGTCGGATGAGCGAGCGCATCAGGGAGCAAACCGAAGCGACGCTTGAGGCGGAACACCAGGGTTTTGTCATTGGTGGCCGACAGATCATCCGTCGCTGCGGCCAACGCCTGGCCAAACGCATCGCGCACCCACCACCGCTTAAGGCTCGCCACCGCATCCTTCGCCAGAACCGGCGTGTCGTCATGGAATTTCAGCCCGTCACGCAACGTCAGCGTCCAGGTCAGGCCGTCATCAGACACGGTGTGACCGGCGAGCATCTGGTATTGCACGCGCCCGGCTTCATCGACGGCAAACAGCGTGTCGAACACCATGAGCACATGGTTGCGGGTGACGAACGCACTGACGGCGGGGTCGAGCAACGCCAGATCGGCGTAGGGGATGAATTTCAGCGTGGTGGTTGATTGCGCGCGCACCAGAGATGGGGCGGCGAGCACGGCGGCACCGGCAATGCCAGCAGATAAAACAGCACGACGACGCATGGTATTACTCCCAAAACGAACGGTCATTCCGTGTTTTGTTAGGCAATAACCGTGCCTCGACGCCCCTACTCGCCGCGCTCGATCCGATCATGGGCCGCGTTCATAGCACCAAGGGCGACGCGGAATTCGGAGGCAGCTGCACTAAAACGCTGTCGCCATACCAGCATCGTGGCGATGATCACCGCGGCCACCGCAAGCGCTAACGGCCCCATCACCCAGGCCAGCCCACCAATGGCGAAGTAGTAAGCTCGAATGCCAGTGTTGAAGGTGGACAGCGCCTGCGACAGCGAGCGGCCGATGGCGCTGGCCAGCGGTTCAAGATCCGCTCCCACATCGCGCCGGTCTGGCGAGGCGCCGATCATCGCAATTGTATAGTTCAACTGCCGCAGCGACCAAGTGAGGCTGACGAAGCCATGAATCAGCACCAACAACGGCAGCACGATTTTCAACTCGAACACCACGCGCGGGATCGGCGGAACAAAGGCGAGGCTCTCCACAGCCGGTTGGAGATGTTCCACGTTCGAGAGCAACGACAGCAACGCGCCGATGACGATAAGGCTGGTGGAGGCGAAGAAGCTGGCAGAATGCACGACATGGCCGAGCAGGCTCGAATCAACGATGCGGTTGTCACGCCGCAACATTGTGCGCATCCAGGCAATGCGCAGGCTCATCAGCCCAGAATTGATCGCATTGGGCACGAAGCGCCGCACCAGCGGCGCATAGAACAACCAGACGATGACAAAAAACAACAACGACAATGCATCGCCAGGGGAGAGCTCAAACATCGATTTCAGCTCAGCTTCTCGGCCATATGATGCGCCCAAGCCAGCACCACCGCATCCTGTCCGCGACGGCCAACGAGCTGCACGCCAAGCGGCAGGCCGGTTGTGCCGGTGCCGAACGGAAGCGTGACGCATGGCACGCCGAGTGCGGTCCATATCCCGTTGAACACCGGCTCGCCGGTGGCGTGCAGGCCATGCGGGGCTTCACCGGGGGCGGATTGGGTGAGCAGCACGTCGAAATCACCCATGAAAGCGTCGAAACGGGCTTGGAATGCCAACAT
>CAIZGT010000501.1 GCA_903932545.1 uncultured Rhodospirillales bacterium | reverse complement strand
GGCACATACACAAATCCATCCATCAACCGCCGCGTCGTCCGCAGCAGCGCCGAACGGCGCACTTGCAACGCGCCCGCCTCAAACGAGACTTCCAGATCAACCGTGAAAAACCCGGTCGGGTGCTCCACATCTAGCCGCATCGAGCCATCCAGGGGCAACACTGCAATCCCCTCCGCGACCGAGCCCGGCAGCACGCAGGCGGTTGCCACTGAAACCGCGCCCAGCACCCCGATGGTTTTGTGCACGCGATGCGGGATGAAGTTGCGGGTGTTCACCGCACCGCCCGCGAGCGGCGGAGAGATCAGACACATTTTCGGGACTGTCTTCTTCGCAACGTCACCCAAATTCATCATCGGCCCAACGGCGAGGCGCAAATCCTCAACCTTCTTGCGAAGTTCAGCATTGGCCTCCATCGCCTCCGGCGTCTCCGCACCAGTGATGCCGAAATCGGTGGCGCGCATCAGCACCACCGGCATGCCGTTGTCGATGCAAGTAATCTCGACGCCGCCCACCACATCGCGCGCATTCCCGGTCGGCAGCAACGCGCCGCAGGTGGAACCCGCCACATCGAGGAAATCGAGCAGCACCGGCGCATGCGTGCCCGGCACACCATCAATCCGCGCGGTCCCGTCGAAATTCGGCACGCCGCCCGGCGTCTCAATCGTCGCCACCGCCACGTTGGAGGTGTTCACCATGTGGATGCGCACCCGCGTGAGATCGCCCTGCGGTTCGACAATTCCACGCAGCACCGCAAACGCGGCGATGCCCGCGAGGATGTTGCCGCAATTCTGCGACGGATCGATGCGCGCCTCGTCCACCACGCATTGCAGGAACAGGTAATCCACATCTGCATCATCACGCGTAGGCTTGCCCACCACGGCGATTTTGCTGGTCAGCGGATCAGCCCCGCCCATGCCGTCAATCTGGCGGATATCGGGTGAGCCCATCGCTGCCAGCAGCACAGCGTCACGGGTGGCGATGTCAGACGGCAGATCGTCACGCAGGAAATACAGCCCCTTGGACGTGCCGCCCCGCATCGCCATGCAGCGAATTGCGCGCTCCATTCTCTCAGTCCTCCGCCGAATCTTTCCAGACCAGCCCTTTGGCAATCAGCTTCTCGCGCATGCCGTAGATATCAAGGCCCAACTCGCCCGCTTTGAGACGCTGGCGTGCCGCTTCTTCCTTCGCCTCACGCGCCCGGCTGGCAGCAAGCACGCGCTCGGCATCCTGGCGGCGCACCACGCACACGCCATCATCGTCGGCCACGATCACGTCACCGGGGTTAATGGTTTGGCCGGCGCAGACGATTTGGATGTTCACTGAGCCGATGGTCTCCTTCACCGTGCCCTGCGACGAGACGGCGCGGGACCAGACGGGGAAATCGATCTTTTGCAGATCGGCAATATCACGACACCCCGCTTCGAGGATCAGCCCGCGCACACCGCGCACTTTGAGCGAGGTGCCGAGGAGTTCACCGAAATATCCGGCATCCGACGGTGAGGTGGGGGCGACCACGAGGATATCACCGGGATGGCATTGCTCCACCGCCGCATGGATCATCCAATTGTCGCAGGGTGCGACCGAGACTGTCACAGCCGAGCCCGCAATCCGGGCGCCGGGATAGATTGGGCGCATATAGGAATTCAGCGTGCCAATCCGGCCCTGTGCTTCATGCACCGTGGAGACGCCACACGCCGCCAGCCCATCAATCACCGCGGCATCCGCGCGGGGGATATTGCGGATTACAACGCCCATCAGATTGCTCCTGTCGCTTTAAGTTCTTCGAGTGTGGGCGTGCCATGCGTGTGGAAGCTCTCGATCGTCTTCAACCCCCAAGCCTGCCCCTTCTTGCGCTCCGCCTCAGTCCAGACCAGTGGCTTCCAATCCGGTGCCAGCACCAGCCGCGCGCCCGCATTGGCCAGTTCGATGCGGTTGCCGCCGGGCTCATAGACGTAGAGGAAGAATGTCTGCTGGATCGCGTGCTTGTGCGGGCCGGTTTCGATATGCACGCCCGCTTCGAGGAAAATATCCGCCGCGCGCAGAATATCCTCCCGACAATCCATTGCGAAGGTGACGTGGTGGAACCGCCCCTTGATGCCGTTATTCTCGCGCGAATAGGCAAAATCGTAGCTTTTATTCGTCGCCGTCATCCACATCGCGGCTTCGATGCCGTTGTCGAGAATGATCTGTTCGGTAAGGCGGAAGCCGAGATACTGATCGAAGAACTCGCGACACGCTTTGATATCCACAGCCAAACAATTGAGGTGATCGAGCCTGCGCACATTCACCCCCCGCGCCGGGTAACGCTGTGCCTGATTCTTCAGCGCTGGGCGGGTCGCATCGGTGGGCTGATACCACTCGGTCTCGTAATACAACTCCACCACATGCCCATCCGGATCATGGCAGCGATAAGCCGGGCCGTGGCCGAGCGTATCGTCGGTCCAGCCGATCTCGAAACCCGAGCCCTTGAGCGCGGCCACCCGACGCGCCAAGGCCTGCGGTGTCCGCGTCCGGAACGCCATATGGCCCAAGCCACTGGTTTTGGCAGCATTGAGTTGTAGCGAATAACGCTCGTAATCATCCCAACCGCGCAGGAATACGCTATCGCCCTGGCGGCCAGATTCCGTCATTCCCAGCACGTCGATGAAGAACCGCAGCGATTCTTCCGGCTTAGGGGTGAGCAGTTCAACATGGCCGAGATGGGCGATGTCCATAAGCGGTTCGGCGTGAAAGCTCATGATTTGGAGACCCCCCAGAAACGCGGAAAACCTTGGTCGATGCCGGTGATGTTGGCGCGATATGCGGTTGGCGAAACCACTTGGCCCACCGGGGCGAACGGCGCTTCCTCCATCAACACGACTTGCAACTGGTCACAG
>CAIZGT010000500.1 GCA_903932545.1 uncultured Rhodospirillales bacterium | reverse complement strand
GGGAGGAAACGCCAGTCACACGGCAGGAAATGGGAAAAACCCATCCCTGTGTGAAGTTTGCAGTGCAATAGATCGTGGCGTCCACGATAAAACACCCAAACATTTGGCCTTTTTAGCGAAACAAAACCAAGATTGCGTAAACACGCAGCATAATAATTCCACCTTTGTGGCGGTTGCTCATTTTTCGGGCAATGCCAGCCAACCGCTCCGAAAACTCACCCAACCATTGGCCTGCACCACCAGGAACGCCACCCAGAGCGCGGTGGAGATTGCGGTGGTCCACAACAGTTTTTGACCGATTCTGGGATTTTCCGGCGCACCACGCCAGCCGGTGGCTTCATCCGCATCGGCCACCGGGCGGGTGCCGAACGGAAGGACGGCGAACAGCACCGTCCACCAGATCATCACGTAGAGCACCGCGGCGGTGAACCAATTGAGATCGCCCAGCATGCTCAGACCCTCAGCAGATGCACGTCCACCATTGGACGCTTGGCCAATCGCTTGCCGAGCACCCGGCGTAACGCGGTTTTCGCTGCCTCGGTGAACAATTCATCATCACGCCGCAGCGTGTTGGCCAAATCGTCCAACGCGGTGGCGAATTCACGATGGATGCGGGCCATTTCCGGATCGTCGGTTTCATACAAACCAGGGGCCGAGATACGCGGTTGGCCGATCAAACGACCGCTTTGATCCACTGCCACCGAGGCCACCGCCACGCCGTTGAACAGCAAGCGCCGCCGTGCCGCCATCACGCCACCTTGCAGCGGCACCAAGCGCGAACCATCCAGCACCAGTTTACCGACTGGGGCGGAATCGACCACTTCCGGCACGCCGGGCGACAAGCTGAGCACGTCACCGTCTTCGAGCAGGATCGGCTTGATTTGAAGTTCACGGGCGAGTTCAGCATGCGCCGACAGGTGGCGGAACTCGCCGTGCACCGGCACCGAATATTTCGGCCGCACGAGAGCATAAAGTCGCTTCAATTCATCGCGCGCCGGATGGCCGGAGACGTGGGTGAGGTGATCACGATCGGTGATCAGGCGCACGCCGCGACGCACCAGATTGTCTTGCACGGTGCCGATTGCGCGCTCGTTGCCGGGGATGACGCGGCTGGAAAATACCACGGTGTCGCCCTCACCAAGCGCGATACGCGGATGCTGGTCCATCGCAATCCGCGCCAACGCCGAGCGCGGCTCACCCTGGCTGCCGGTGACGATCATCAGCAGATTGTCGTCGGACACATCTTCGGCGTCGTCTTCCGACAGAAATGGCGGGATGCTCTTGAGGTAGCCACACTCACGTGCCGACGCATCCATGTTGCGAAGCGAACGCCCCACGAGGGCCACCGACCGGCCCGCGTCACGCGCGGCCAAGGCGATGCTCTCAAAGCGTGCCACATTGGAGGCAAAGCAGGTGACCGCCACGCGACCGCGCAGGCTGTGGATCAGGTCGGACAAGCTGCGGCGGACATCGCCTTCAGAGCCGGATTCGCCATCCACCATTGCGTTGGTGCTGTCACACACCATCGCCAGCACACCCTCATCGCCGAGTGCTTGCAGCGCTGCCTCATCCGAGCGCGGGCCAATCAGCGGCTCAGCGTCGAGTTTCCAATCCCCGGTGTGCAGAATAATCCCCGCCTTGGTGCGGATCACCAACGCTTGGCTTTCCGGGATGGAATGCGCCATGCGGATGAATTGCAGGCC
>CAIZGT010000499.1 GCA_903932545.1 uncultured Rhodospirillales bacterium | reverse complement strand
CTCGGCGGCGGACCACGAGGTGGAGGTGCCCTCAACCCGTTGGTGCCACTGCGCGAACGAGCGGCGCGGCGACAGATCGGCGGGGGAATTGCCAATCACCATCGGCTCATTCGGATCCCCACCCCACGTGACGGTGTGGATCTGCTCGGGGCGGAACCACAGAAGATATTCGCCCGGCGTGGTGGAGATAGAGGCCGCAACCAAGCCGCTGGCGACATCGATGATCGAGGCAAATCGGGGCGCATCAATCTCCAATGCGTTGGTGGCAAAGACCGGGCTGCGCGGCACACCGAGCAGGGTTTGCTCGTCAAGCCATTGGCCGATCTCACGAAGTTTCTGCGAACTCGGCACCTCGCCGACGGTGAGGCATTCACCATCGAACAGCAATGCCGCCCCGGTGGCGCTCAGCGGGTTGAGCACCGAGCGCGAGCCGTCAAACATTGCCACGCGCCAATCTCCCTCAGAGGAGATTGTCTCGATGATGCGGCGTTCGAGCTGGCGGACCGAGAGCTCCACTTGGCTTTGCATGAAGCTCTCAAGCGCTGCGATCCGGGTGGCCACTGCCTCGGCGAGCAATTCGCACACCGCGCGGCCCTCGAAATGGATATGGCGTGGCGCGTAATGGTGGCACGAGATCAGCCCCCAAAGACGGCCATTGACCAGCAAGGACACCACCAACGTGGCACCCACGCCCATATTGAGGAGATATTGCACATGAATTGGTGACGGCGAGCGCAGGATACTGAGCGAGAGATCAACCTCCGCGCCGCTGTCGGGTGCATGACGCGGCACAATTGGCACCGGGATGAAGTTCACATCGGTCAGCACCCGCACGCGATTGCGGATATAGAGCTTGCGGGCAATCTGCGGAATATCACTCGCCGGGTAGTGATTGCCGAGAAACGGCTCCAGATCAGGGCGGCGCTGTTCGGCGATCACCTCGCCATGGCCCTCGCCGTCAAAGCGATAGACCATCACCCGGTCATAGCCCGTCAGCTCACGGAACACCCAGGCCGCTTCATCCGCCAAGCTCTGCAAGGTGGCAGAGGCGACAATGCTGCGCAGCCCTTGTTCAACCGGCCCGGCCAACGAGATCGGCGGGCCTGCGTGTTCGATTTCAACAATCAGCCCGCCGGTGATCGGCCGATGCACCAGCAGGTCCAGTTCACCGACATCATCGAGCGTGCAGCGCAACGCCAGCGGCAGCGTGTCGAGACGCTCGTCAAGGATTGATTCAATGCTCTCGCCCAGGATCGGCGCGATGGTATGGATGTTTTGCCCGAGCCAGTTCGCACGATCCAGCGCGAGAAACGCGCCGAGATTTTCGCTGGCCTGCAGGATGGTGAGTTCGGGTTCGCGGAGCACCATCATGGCACCATGCGGCTGGATCGAGCCTGCGAGGTGGATTTGTTCCCGCTCACAATTCTCCAGCGTGGCCTTACCGAACGCGGGACTCATAGCGGCGCTGCGCAGGATTAGATCCCGATCATCGCGCTGGGGTGTATCACGATTCATTATCCGACACCGCATGGCCTGATCCATCCAGGCCGTATCGGTTCAGTTTCAGATACAGGCTCTGACGGCTCAATCCAAGCAACTCAGCCGTAGCCGTACGATTTCCGTCTGAACGTTCCAATGCCGCCTCGATGAAGTGTTTTTCCACCAGCCCCACCGTTTGTTTGATGAGAGTGGGGAGTGAGGTCTGGCCCAGATCATCCGCCATCGCGCCCAACGCTGCAAGCAGCGTATTGCCGCCGTAAGAAATAGTTGGAACCGCAGAGGCCACCGCATTGACCCCTTGCAACACACGGCGCGATACGTCGCGGATCAACAGCCCGACATAGCGCGGCTGGTTCTCTGAACTGCCGGCGGCGGAGATTTCAACTTCCACCTCGCTCGACAACTCACCGTTCAAGGTGGTGGCAAACAGCCGGACATAACGATGACGGCGCACGGTGGACAGCAACACCGCCAAATCTGCCCCTGGGCGAGACAGCCAGCGGCCGAGTTTCTCGCCCAGCACCGAGCCTTCAGCGCCCATTTGGACCAGATCGAGGAAGGCGGGATTGGCGCGCAGGATCACGCCGGTCTGATCGATCACCACAAAGGCGTCTGGCACGCGCTCCATCAAATCGTCGATTGGCAAGGAATTCCGGTCTGATCGACCACCGCGCAAGGCAGAGGTGGGTGCGGGAAGCAGCGCAGCACCTGCCATGGGGGCCAGTTGCAGCAAGAACACGTCTTGCGCCTCATTGGCAATCAAAGAGGCGCGCATTGTCCAGGCGGCGCGATCAACCCCAAGATGGACCACAATGCCGGGCGCACGGCCCTGTTGGCGAACGCGGCCGAGCATAACGCGGAACAATTCCTGCTCGGTCGGCGGCAATTCGGAGATCAGATCCTGGCCCGGCGCGAGGCTCAACAGGCGCAACGCTGCGAGATTGGCCTCCACAATGCGCAGCCCATCGGCGCGCACCACCAGCACCACTTCGCTGGAGGTTTCAAACAACAGGCGATAACGGGTCTCAACCTCGCGCAGCTTCCAGTAATCCTGCTCACGCGCCTGTTGGGCTGCGATCAAGCGGGTTTGCAGGTCGGCGACGGTTTGCTGGTTTTTGCCGATTGCGATCAGGCCGGAATTGTCTCCCAGCATGATAGTGGAATACTCCACCGGCAGTTCGAGCCCATTGGGGAACCGCTGATAGACCATGCGATAGGCGCAAACCCCGGTGGTGCGGGCATCTTGGAGCATGCTCGCAACTTTCTCGGAGCCTTCTTCCGCGACAGTGTTGGCCCAGGGCTGGCCAATCCAGGTCTCGCTGGCCTCAGCCGGGAGGCCGTCAGCAAGGGTAGCCCGACGGATAATACCGTCCAGATCAAGCAGTAAAGTTACATCAGGTTGCGAGACGGCAATTCCGGACATCGCTTAAAACCAATCACAAAATTCAGGCCGTATAGAGAGCCTGACACAAGCACTGTAAACCTCTTTTGACATAAAAGATATGCCTACTGTCAGGGGGGCCACGGTGCAATGCAACCCTGCCCGTTGAAACATGATTATACAAGCCTAGCAACGATTTGCGCCGTAGCGAAACGCCCAGGCACAGAGAGATTTGGTTATTTCTGAACCAATATCATTGATTTTGTTGTATTATGGCCAAAACATGAGACGGATTTAACAAAAAATCCTTCCCCTATCAGCGATGCTCAGCGCCGCGCGCCGGTTCGTGCGCTGTCATGAATGCTTGTCAATACACATGCGCCCTGGCATCGGCCAAGTGCCGATGCCAGGGCGCGCGAGTCGGGGGTCAGACGCCGAGAATTCAGGCGGCGCGACGCAGATGCAGCACCGACCAGATGGTTGACACCGCATGGACCAGATCGGCGAGATCGGCATCCGAATGCAGCGGTCCCGGTGTCAATCGCAGCCGCTCGGTGCCGCGTGGCACGGTGGGGTAATTGATCGGCTGGACATAGATGCCGTAATCGTCGAGCAAAATGTCGCAGAGTTCCTTGCAACGCGCGGCGTCACCCACAATCACCGGCACGATATGGCTCGGATTGTCCAGATGCGGCACGCCGGCCGCATCCAGCATCACCCGCAGCTTGGCGGCTTGGCGCTGTTGCAGATCGCGCTCGATGGAGCTGGATTTCAGATGGCGAATGCTCGCCACCGCCCCCGCCGCCACCAGCGGCGGCAAGGCGGTGGTGAAGATGAAGCCGGAGGAGAAGCTGCGGATGAAATCCACCATCGCCGCTGATGCCGCGATGTAGCCGCCCACCACGCCAAACGCCTTACCGAGCGTGCCTTCGATCAGATCAACCCGGTGCGCAACACCGTCACGCTCAGAAACCCCGCCGCCGCGTGGGCCATACATACCAACCGCGTGCACCTCATCAAGGTAGGTCATCGCGTTGAATTCTTCGGCG
>CAIZGT010000498.1 GCA_903932545.1 uncultured Rhodospirillales bacterium | reverse complement strand
GTAGTTTTGCGAGTACCTTTGACCCGCAATCCACTTGAAAATCACAACTGGAAGACAGATCAGAACATTCAGCAATATATACCTCGTCCCAATTTGTCACAGCAAACAGCGCGATGGCACCTGGGCGGGCGGCGTGCACGTGGAAATGACCGGCCGCCAAGTGACGGAATGCGTCGGTGGCGCGCATCGTCTGACGGAGGCCGATTTGGGTCAGGCTTACGAAACCTTTTGCGATCCGCGCCTGAACGCTGAGCAATCACTCGAATTGGCGTTCCTGGTGGCTGAGGAACTCAAAGCCCGCCGCAATCCTGCGCCCGCAATTGCGGCGCAATAGGGCCAGATGATGGACATGCCTTCCGCCCCCGACCTCAACAGCGACGTGGCGGGGCGGACGGATGTCTATTTCAATCGCACCAAAGCGGTTGTGCAGCGTTTTGGTGATGCCCGCGTCACCTACGCGGTGTTCCTCCGCCGCCCAGTGATCGCAGCGCCGCGCATCATGCTGGAATGGCTGGCAGCGATGGCAAATGTGCGCGGCGTGCAGTTCGATGTCGAACTCACCCACGATGAGGGGGCCTGGGTCGGGGCGGGTGAGCCGCTGGTCTATATCACCGGCCCGTTCAGCCAGTTGGCCGATCTGGAAACCATCTTGCTGCAAAAAACCGGAGCCGCCTGCGTGGCCGCGCACAACGCCTATCAAATGGCGCTGGCGCTGCCAAAAATCCCGTTCTTGGCGATGGATGCGCGGCATTGTGCGGGCGCTGAAATGCAGGAAATGATGGCCTATGCCGCCTCTGTTGGCGGGCAGGCGGCGCAACGTGAGGGCGCGGTGGGCTTCATCGGCAACGCCACCGATGCGACCGCGCATTTCTTCGGTGCCGCGCGCGGCTTCGGCACCATGCCACACGCGCTGATCGGCTACGCAGGCTCCACCTTGCGCGCGGCAGAGATGTTTCACGACACGTTCCCAGACGTGAACCTCACCGTCCTGGTCGATTACTTCGGCCGCGAAGTGAGCGATGCGCTGGAAGTTTGCGCGCGCTTCCCCGCGCTTGTCGCGAACGGCACGCTTGCGGTGCGGCTCGACACGCATGGCGGGCGCTTCCTTGAAGGGTTGGACCCGGCCGAGAGCTACGCCGTGCTGGAACGCCACGCCCCAGGTGCCATCCGCCGCTATCGCTCAGACGCCGAGCTGCGCGCCCTGGTGGGCACCGGCGTTTCCGCAGCGGCCATTTGGCGGATGCGCGAGGAGCTGGATGCGATCGGCGCAAGCGCGGTGAAGCTGGTCGTCTCATCCGGCTTCAACGTCGAGAAATGCCGGGTGATGGCCGATGCCCGCGCCCCAATTGACCTGATCGGCACCGGCAGCTTCATCCCCGACCACTGGAGCGAGACCTACGCCACCGCCGACATCGTCGAATACAACGGCGCGGCGCGGGTGAAGGTTGGGCGCGAGTTCTTGCTGCGCGGGAAGAACAAGCCGTAAGGCGGACGACAGTTCGGGGGACACATGGAACAGGTGGATGTCGTCGTCGCAGGCGCAGGCGTGGTGGGCATCGCCGTGGCCCGCGCGCTGGCCCATGCCGGACGCGATGTGCTGGTGCTCGATGCCGCGGCGGCGATCGGCACTGAAGTCTCCTCGCGCAATTCCGAGGTGATCCACGCCGGCATCTACTACCCAACAGACAGTCTGATGGCCCAACTCTGCGTCCAGGGCCGCCGCATGCTGTATCAATTCTGTGATACGCATGGCGTGGCCTATCGCAAATGCGGCAAGCTGATTGTCGCCACCTCCACCGAGGAGGACACCAAACTCGATGGCATCAAAGCGCGCGCCGAGGCCAACGGCGTCGAAGGCATGCGCGTCCTCACCGCTGCCGAAGCGCGCGAGCTTGAGCCCAATCTCCAATGCACCTCCGCCCTGCTCTCCCCCGAGACCGGCATCCTCGACAGCCACGGCTATATGCTGGCACTGCAAGGCGAGGCCGAGGCAGCCGGGGCCATGTTCGTCTTCCACGCGCCGCTGCTATCAGGTCGCGCGGTGGATGGTGGCGTTGAAATTGCGGTGGGCGGGGCAGAGCCGATGTCGCTGCGGTGCCGAACCTTGATCAACGCAGCCGGGCTGGGGGCCACCAAGCTGGCGCGCGCAATTGATGGTATGCCGTCGCAGTTGGTGCCCGGCACGTATTACGCCAAGGGCAACTACTTCACCCTCACCGGCCGCGCGCCATTCTCCCGGCTGATCTATCCGGTGCCGGTGGCGGGCGGCTTGGGCGTGCATCTGACGATCGATCTGGGCAATCAGGCGCGCTTCGGGCCAGACGTGGAGTGGATCGACACGCTGGATTACCGCGTTGACCCCAGCCGCTCCGACAGCTTCTACGCCGCGATCCGCCGCTATTGGCCCGAACTGCCAGACGGCGCGTTGCAGCCGGGATATGCGGGCATTCGGCCCAAAATCACCGCCAAAGGCGCACCAGCGGCAGATTTCGTGGTGCAGCCGCCCAACGTGCACGGCGTGCCGGGTCTGGTCAATCTGTTTGGCATTGAAAGCCCTGGCCTCACCTCGGCAATCGCCCTGGCGGCGTTGGTGGCCGAGCGCGTTTGAATATCAGCCATTGCGGGGCGCGTGGTTCGCGCTACCATCCTGCCAAAACAACGGGAGGCAAACATGGCGCGTTTCATAAACCGGGTGGCGGTGGTCACCGGCGGAGCTTCAGGCATCGGCGCGGCCGTGGTGGCCCGCCTGCGCAGTGAAGGCGCGAAAGTGTCGATCTGGGATGTCACCCCAGCCACCAACGGCGATCATGCCATCGTGGTGGACCTCACCGATTACGCCGCGGTGGAAGCAGCGGTTGCCGCCACTGTGGCAGCTCTGGGCGGGATCGACATTCTGGTCGCCTCGGCTGGTATCACCGGGCCGAATGTGACGGTGGAAGAATACCCGATTGCCGACTGGCTCCGCGTCATCAACGTCAACCTCAACGCGGTGTTCTATTGCAACCGCGCTGTGGTGCCGGTGATGAAGCGCACCGGCTATGGCCGCATCGTCAACATCGCCTCGATCGCAGGCAAAGAGGGCAACCCCAACGCCGCCGCGTATTCCTCGTCCAAGGCGGGCGTCATCGGGCTGACAAAATCGCTCGGCAAGGAACTGGCCAAGACTGATATCCGGGTGAATTGCATCACGCCAGCAGCGGTGAAAACCCCAATGTTCGCGCAAATGACGCAGGCGCATATCGACTTCATGCTGTCGAAAATCCCGATGAACCGTTTCGGTGAGATGGACGAGATTGCTAGCTTGGTGTGCTGGTTGGCGTCTGACGAAGCATCGTTCAGCACGGCTGCGGTGTTTGACTGCTCGGGTGGACGGGCCACGTATTGAGCGATCGGCCGCCGAGAATCGTTTCCTCGGCGGCCCAGTCTGTCTCACCAAAATGTGAAGTCGTCAAGAAACCCAGGACCGGCCTGGAAATTTCTACCGCATCGCAGCAAATCTTTGTCGAAATATGTCTGATCCACAAACCGTGACTTTTGGTTTCTCCAACGATTTGTTAATGTTTACGTGCGATCATTATATGCCGAACCAGAAAGGTTTTATCATGTCACAGGCTCACGAATACTCATCACGGTTTGAGGCTTTGCTTGCGCGTGACGTATTTGGCGTCCCGTTGGTGGTTATTATTCTTGGGTTTGCTGCGTTGGGCGTTGCAACGCTTGTGGCCCTTACGGCCACCAACTAACTTTTGCCACCCGACACTGCGGAACATCGTCTCCGCATCTGTGGCCGCGCCGGAGCATCCCATGCTCGCATGGAATGCTCCGGCACATCAGCAGTGGCTGGTTGGCTGCGATACTATGCCCAGCGCGGTAGCAATTTCGCCGCATTGCCGCGCTCAACCGCCGCAAGCTCGGCACCCTTGAAGAACGCGCGCACACCCGCCTCTTGGTCGGCTGCCACGCGGTAAGGATAATCCGTACCAAACACGATCTGCGATGCGGGCACCAACTTGGTCAGGGCAGACAAAATGATTTCGTTCGAAGCCTGCGCGGTGTCGTAATGGAACCTTTGCAGCTGCGCCTTCACCAAGGCCGCTGTGAACGCCTTGCCCTGTGGGAAGGGCGGGTAATTCGGCAACTGCACCACAAACCGCTCGCTGAGCGACGTGATGGTGCCGCCGCCATGTGAAAAGATGAATTCCACATCCGGCAGCTTGGCCGCGTTGCCGGAGAATATAAGGCTGCCGATGGTGCGCGTGGTGTCGGTGCCATACTCCACTGCCACATCCGGCAGACCACCGAGATTAACGCAGCACGCATTGCCGTTGGGATGGGTATAGGCCACGGCTTTGCGACGGTTGAGTTCCAACATCACCGGCATGAAACTGTCATCACCAAGATATTTGCTGTGATAATTCGTCATAAAGGCCACACCATCGGCCTTGAGCACATCCATCGCATAGGCGATCTCGGTCAGCGTCTGATCAACATGTGGCATCGGCAAAGCGGCGAAGAAGCCGAACCGGCCAGGGAACTTGTCCACCAGAGACTTCGCGTATTCGTTGCACTCGCGCGCCAGCGCGGCACTCTCCGTGGCATCGACGAAGTCCAAGCCCGGTTGGGTGATAGACAGGATCGACGTGGCAATCTGGC
>CAIZGT010000497.1 GCA_903932545.1 uncultured Rhodospirillales bacterium | reverse complement strand
TTGTTTCGCGCGCCAGACCGCCGAGATTTCCGCCCAATTTTCGCCGATCCGATGCGCTTGGCGCTGCATGCCGGAATGGACGTCGAGCAAGGTGCCATAGGCATCGAACACCACAACACTGGGAATCGCTTGCGGCATAGCCTAGCCCTCCTGACGGTAATTCGGCGCTTCACGGGTGATTGCCACGTCATGCACGTGGCTCTCGCGCAGGCCCGCTCCGGTGATGCGGCGGAATTTGGTGTTCCGCTGAAGAACTTCGATCGTCGCCGAGCCGGTGTAGCCCATACCTGCACGCAGACCGCCGACGAGTTGGTGCAGGACGGCTGAAGTTGGGCCTTTATACGCCACGCGCCCCTCGATGCCTTCCGGCACCAGCTTCAGCGTGTCTTTCACTTCCTGCTGGAAATAGCGATCCGCCGAACCGCGCGCCATGGCGCCGAGGCTGCCCATGCCGCGGTAGGATTTGTAGGAGCGACCCTGATAGAGGAACACCTCGCCCGGCGCTTCATCAGTTCCGGCCAGCAACGAGCCGATCATCACGCTGTCGGCCCCCGCCGCCAGCGCCTTGACGATATCGCCCGAGGTGCGCACGCCGCCATCGGCAATCGCGGGCACGCCGTGGCGATGGCACATCGCAGCGGTTTCCATTACGGCGGTGAATTGTGGCACGCCGACGCCTGCGACCACGCGGGTGGTGCAGATTGAGCCGGGGCCGATGCCGACTTTCACCGCATCTGCGCCCGCCTTGATCAGCGCCTCGGCACCTTCAGGCGTGGCCACGTTGCCTGCGATGATCTCAACCGCGTTCGACAGGTCTTTGATGAAGCGCACTGAATCGAGCACGCCCTGGCTGTGGCCATGGGCGGTGTCGATGACGATAACATCCACCTCCGCCTCGATCAGGGCGCGCGCACGGCTGTGGCCATCCTCGCCCACGCCGGTGGCAGCGGCCACACGCAGACGGCCGAGGCTGTCTTTGTTGGCAAGCGGATGCGCCTGCGCTTTGTCCATGTCCTTCACGGTGATCAGGCCGATGCAGCGATATTGGTCATCGACCACGATCAGCTTTTCGATGCGATGGCGATGGAGCAAGCGGCGCGCCTCATCTGGCTTTACGCCGAGCGGCACGGTGATGAGGTTCTCGCGCGTCATCAGTTCATAGACGCGCAGGGTGGGGTCGGTGGCGAAACGGACGTCTCGGTTGGTCATGATACCAACCAAGCGGTTGGTTTCGCGCTCCACCACAGGGATGCCGCTGATATGGAAGCGGCTCATCAAATCGCGCGCATCGGCCAGCGTTTGATCGGGGTGGATGGTGACGGGGTTGATCACCATACCCGATTCGAATTTCTTCACCCGGCGGATATGGTCGGCCTGTTCCTCGATGGAGAGGTTCTTGTGGATGACCCCGATGCCACCGTTTTGCGCCATGGCAATCGCCATGCCCGATTCGGTGACAGTGTCCATAGCGGCTGAGATCAGCGGGATGTTGAGCCAGATGTTGCGGGTGAGGCGGGTTTTGGTCTCGGTTGCGGTGGGCAGCACCTGCGAATAGGCGGGCACAACCAGCACGTCGTCGAAGGCCAATGCCTCGGTGACGCGACCTGCGAATGGGTCAATGTTGGAGATTTGTTCAAATTGATCAGCCATGGCCTGCGCTCCGCATCGGCCGCGCGACGCGACTGCGCCTGTGGGCCTACCTTGGCGTCTCCCCTTACTGGCTGCTCCGCTGCGGTGCAAGGAACAGTCTGATGACAGGGGGGATGGCTGGGTTGTGGGCGGAGGTGGTGTCGATCTGTGACGCGCGCCCTCCCCCACCAGGACCGACCGGACAGGATTGTCGATTTCACGCAGAATTACCGGCTTTCACGCCTTATTGCGTTGATGGAAGCCAGCGCCCGTGTTCTTGATATGTTCATGAATTCCACCCCAGATTTCACCTGCGCTCAGCGCTTTCATACCATTGCCGAGGCGTTGTGCCGCGCGGTGGCGAACGCGATCCGGCCCGGATTTATTCAATTGGCAATGGCGGTGCTGGTGACACAACGCATTCTGCGTGTGCGGCGCGTGTTGCTAACCTTGGAGACGCGTTTCTTGGCCGGAAAGCGGTGGCAGATCACGCGGAAGCTTCCCCCAGCCTTGGCGCCGGATGCGGTGGCTGAGGTTATACCGCGCCAGCCTGCGGTGCAGACCGAGCACTGGCCCCACCGCTTGGGCTGGCTGTGCCCGTTGGTGCCAAGCGAGGCGGCTTGTTTTGCCGGACAGATGCGCGCGGTCCTGGCCGAGACGGAGATGCAGGCTCTGCTGGCGGCATGCCCGCAAGCGGTGCGCGTGCTGGGGCCGTTGTGCCGGATGCTGGGCATTGCGCGGTCGGAATTCGTGCCACAAGGGTGCGAGATTGCGCGCGTTCGGTTGAAGCGGGTTCGCCCGAAAAACCCCCGCCCCCAGTCCAAGGCGGCGCGGCTTGCTGCGTTCGATTGGGCGCGGGAGGATGCGCATTATGCGTTTACCGCCACACCACGGCGATTTCGGCTGCGCGTGGTGTGAGGATGCACGGTGAAGGGCTGAGCTGATTGTTCCGGGTTGTTATCGTATAACACCCATGTCTGATCGTGCCGAATTGTGTGGCGCGGCCCGATTGGGGATTTAGCCCTCGCGCCCTTTGAACCCGGTTGCCACCACATATTGCTCGCTTGAGCCTTTGCGGCTGGCAGGCGGCTTGGCGTGGCGCACGACGGCGAAGTGCTGCTTCATCGGCACCAGCATGTTCTTCTCCGTTCCACCTTGGAACACCTTGGCGATGAACGCGCCGCCAGGGGCGAGAATATCCAGCGCGAATTCTAGCGCCATTTCAGCCAAGGCAATAATCCGCAAATGGTCTGTGGCGGAATGGCCAGTGGTGTTGGGGGCCATGTCGCTCATCACCAGATCGGCTTTGCCGCCCAGCATGTCGGTCAGAATTCTTGGCATCTCGGGGTCGTTGAAATCACCCACGATCATCTCAGCGCCCTGCACGGGATCGATCGGCAACAAATCCACCCCCACCACCTTCGCCGCGCCGCGCTTGACCGCAACCTGCGCCCAGCCGCCAGGCGCTGCGCCGAGATCGACGACGCGCGATCCTTTGGTGATCATTTTAAACTTATCATCGAGCTCAATCAGCTTGAACGCCGCGCGTGATCGCCAGCCTTGCGCCTTGGCCGCGGCAACGTATGGGTCATTCAACTGGCGCATCAACCAGGCCTGCTGCGAGGTGGTTTTCTTGTGGCTCTTTTTCAGCGTGACGGTCAGCGAGCGGGTGGCCCCGGTGGTGGCACCAGCGGCAGCGGTTGTGCTGGTGCTGGCCGAACGCACGGTTTTGGCTTTACCGGGAACGCGGGTGGGCGCTTTGGAAATCGGTTTTTTGGTCATGCTTGGGCGATGCCCGCTTCACTGCGCGGCGTCAACCGCGCTCCACGCCATCCGGCGTCCCACTGCGCAACGCCGGGCGCGGTATTGAGCGGTGGCGATCCGCCCGGATGAGCCGCATCAGCAGCCCCTCCCGCAGACCACGATCGGCGACCACCACCTCAGGTGCCGGCCACAGCATGGTGATTGCCTCGAAAATTGCACAGCCGGGCAACACGAAATCCACCCGATCCGGGCCGACACAGGGATGGTTGGCCAGCCCGTCGCGCCCCATCGCGCGCAAATCCTGCAACGCGCCAAGCGCCGCATCGCGCGACAACACCAAACCGTCCACCGCAGGTCTGCTGTATTGCTTCAGGGCCAGCACGATACCCGCCAGCGTGGTGACCGTCCCAGACGTTCCCAGCAACTTGACGCCACCCTGACGGATTTCCTGGCCGATCCGATGCACCTGCTCAAACGGCAACAGGCGCGCGACCACGTCTTCCACCATTGCGCGAAAGCCATTGGCGTCAAATCCGGATGAGCCGAAGCGGTCGGCCAAAGTGACCACGCCCACAGGCAAGGAGACATAGCCGCAAAGCTCCGGATGATCATGCTCATTCATCCGCACCCAGACGAGCTCTGTTGAGCCGCCGCCGATATCAAACAACAGCGCCCGGCGCGTGCCAGCGCCGAGCAGCGGGGCGCAGCTATCGAGCACCAGAGCGGCTTCCTCACGCGCGGTGATCACATTGAAATGCAGCCCAGTCTCGCGCTCTACGCGGGACAGAAACTCACTGGAATTGGACGCGCGACGGCACGCTTCGGTGGCAATCGCCCGCAAGCTCTTCACCGGCCGACGCTGCAGTCGGTTGGCGCAACACGCCAGCGCCTCGATCGCGCGGTCCATCGCTGCTGGGCTGAGCTTGCCGCTATGATGTAGCCCCTCACCGAGGCGCACAATGCGACTGAAACTGTCCACGACGCGGAATCCCTCGCCTTGGGGCGCACCGATCAACATGCGGCAATTGTTGGTCCCAAGATCGAGCGCAGCATGAAACGGCACGACGTGTCGTGCGGCAGCATGCAGCAAGGGTTCCCGGGAGGCGGACATTCAGCGTCTTTCTGGCACTGTCTCTTAGAGTTGCGCCGTTGTTGGCGCGCCGCAAGGAGATTGCGCAAAGATAATTTACAAATGTCGCCGCCAGATGGTTGCACCAGCCACCGTGGCGATGCTAGGTGAGCGCCCCGCTGTCGGATCGGCAGATGGCCAAGCTTTGCAGCTTGGGGGATAGTTTAGCGGTAGAACTTCCGACTCTGACTCGGAAAGCCTTGGTTCGAATCCAGGTCCCCCAGCCAAGCGCACAAAAACCGACATATCTGGACCTGCCAAAAATTGCGCTGCGAGCCTTGCGCGCATGCTGTCTTTGGTGAGATTTTGTCGCAAGATAGGAGTGGCTTCACATGGGTGTTTTCCGATGGTTGTAAGGCCTACATAATAATTCCAAATATCG
>CAIZGT010000496.1 GCA_903932545.1 uncultured Rhodospirillales bacterium | reverse complement strand
GGTGCTGGTGCCGCTGGTGCGATCAATATGTGGTACGACCGCGACATTGACGCAATCATGCGCCGTACCCGCAAGCGTCCGATCCCGGCTGGTCGGATTGGCGCGGATGAGGCCCTCGGTTACGGTATTTTCCTCTCGATTGCCTCGGTTGGCGTTATGGGGCTGGCGACAAACTGGTTCGCCGCCGCTCTGCTGGCGGGCTCGATCCTGTTCTACGTTTGCATCTACACGATGTGGCTTAAGCGCCGCACGCCACAGAACATCGTAATTGGCGGGGCCGCAGGAGCATTTCCGCCACTGATCGGCTGGGCCGCGGTGACCGGCGGGTTGGACGTGATGCCGTGGTTGATGTTCGGCATGATCTTCCTCTGGACACCGCCACATTTCTGGGCGCTGTCGCTCTGGGCGCACGCGGATTACGAAAACGCCGGCGTGCCAATGCTGCCGGTGGTAGCGGGGGCGAAGGAAACTCGCCGTCAGGTGGTGCTCTACACCTTGCTCATGGTACCGTTCACCCTGATACCGTGGTTCCTGGGCATGACCGGCTTGGTGTATGGCGTGTCGGCATCCGCGCTCGGCCTGGGTTTTCTGGTCAGCGTGTGGAAACTCGCGCGCGACAAGCAGGATGAATTCGGCGTCAGTTTGACCAATGATATGCCTGCAAAGGCCACTTTCAAATATTCGATCCTCTATCTGTTCGCCCTGTTCGGCGCTTTGATGGTGGATTGGTTCGTGAGGCTGTAAACATGGCCACCCCTCAATTGCCACCGCTTTCGCGCGAAGAATCGCTCATCCTGGCCAAGCGCCGTCGCGGTAAGAATATCGCGATGTTGATCGCGCTGCTGCTGCTGGCGGCGATGTTTTATGCGATTGCGATCGTGAAGTTTCATTCCTCGGTGGCTGGCTGATGGCGGCGCGCGGCAACAAATTTATCGGATTGGGCCTGGCTGGCATTGTGGTCGGCATGGTCGGATTGTCGTTTGCCGCCGTGCCGCTGTACCGCGTGTTCTGCGAGGCCACCGGCTATGGTGGCACCCCCAATATCAGCGCACAGCGCGCGCCGGGGGCAAATGAGCACAACATAACTGTTGCTTTCATTGCCAACACCAACCCGAATTTGCCGTGGGAATTCCAGGCTGACATCCCTTCGGTCACGCTCCCGACTGGGCAAGATCAGTTGGCGTTTTATCACGGTCGCAACAAATCTCGCACGGCCATCACCGGGGTTGCGGTCTATAACGTCACGCCGGAAAAGGTTGGGAAGTATTTCCACAAAACCGCATGTTTCTGTTTTGACGAGCAGACGCTGAAGCCGGGCCAGGAAATGGAGTTTCCGCTCAGCTTTTGGGTTGATCCGGCGATTGCCAGCGACCCGAATACCGCTGACGTGACCACTATCACGCTCAGCTACACCTTCTTCCGCGCCGCCGATGACGTGGCGCGGACGGCGGCATTGGAGAATGCAGGCCCACATGTGGGCAAATTGATCCGATGATCGCCAGCCTAGCCACGCCACTTTTCACGGCGGTAACGCCAGCCTAACGACGAGGTTCCAATGAGCAACGATTCCCACGGTGACACGCTGTATGTCAGCTCCGGATTGAAACAGCCGTTTCATCTGGTGGATCCGTCGTACTGGCCGCTGGTCGCCTCCGCCGGGGCGGGCATGACTGTGTTCGGCATCGTTCAGGCCGCGCATTTCGGAACCTATGCCTATCTACTGATCGGGCTGGGCATCGTGCTGACCTCGATGTTTGGTTGGTGGCGCGATGTGTTGATCGAGAGCAGCACGCCGGGCATGCACTCCGCCGTGGTTCGCCTCGGCCTGCGCTATGGCATGACGCTGTTCATCTCATCAGAAGTGATGTTCTTCGTTGCGTTCTTCTGGGCAAATTTCCACTTCGCCCTGTTCCCGGCAATCCATGTGCTGGGCACCGATACCCCGGCATGGCCGCCGGTTGGCGTTCATACGTTTAACCCTCTCGGTCTGCCGCTGCTCAACACAATGATTTTGCTGCTCTCCGGCACCACTGTCACATGGGCGCATCACGCTCTGCTCGAAGGCGATCGGAAGGGCTTGAAGCTCGGCCTGCTGGTGACCGTGCTGCTCGGCCTCACCTTCACGGCATGTCAGGCGATGGAATATTCGGAAGCGCCGTTTAAGTTTGATGGCGGTGGAGTGTATTCCTCGGTGTTCTTCCTGGCGACGGGTTTCCATGGTTTCCACGTAATCATTGGCACGCTGTTCTTGCTGGTGTGTCTGTTGCGCGCCAACAAAGGTGCTTTTACCACCACCAAGCATTTCGGGTTCGAGGCGGCCGCTTGGTATTGGCATTTCGTGGACGTGGTGTGGCTGTTCCTGTTCATCGCCGTCTATGTGGCCGGCGCCGGTTCGGCGGTTGAATAATCCACCTCCGGTGAAGCCGTCACTGCTACATTGTGCCCTGACCATGCGCTGCCCGCGCTGTGGTCAGGGCAAATTGTTTCACGGCCTGCTCACCATCCGAGACCGCTGTGAAAGCTGCGGCCTTGACCTCACCGCGCAGCAAACCGGCGATGGGCCGGTGGTCTTGGTGATGCTGCTGCTTGGAACAATTCTCGTGATCGCCGCCTTCTGGGTGGAATTCCACCTTGAACCGCCGCTCTGGGTGCACGCCGTGCTGTGGCCAGCCGTGGGCCTTCCATTGGCGTTGGCGATGATGCGGCCGCTGAAGGCGTTGTTCGTGGCGATCCAATTCCGTCATATCTCCAGCGGAGAATAATCTCGTCATGCGCAAATTGCTGGTGCCGCTGGTCAGCACCATCGTCATGCTGGCGATACTGATCTCGCTTGGAATTTGGCAGCTTGAACGGCGCGCGTGGAAAGCCGGGCTGCTCGCGCAGATCGACACTGCCGAGCAATTGCCCGCGATTGCGCTGCCGGATGTGCCTGGATCGTTTCAGAAAGTCCGCCTTGAGGGGCATTGGCGTACGGACAGCGAAGGGCTGTATGCCTTTGAAGTGCGCGACCAGCTTCCCGGCGCGCATCTGATCGTGCCGTTGGAGCGGGCCGGTCAGCCCACTGTGTTGGTCGATCTTGGCTTCGTGCCGGACAGAATGGCGCGGCCGATTGCGCTCGCCACCGCGTCTGTGGAAGGGTTCATTCGCCCCGCCGAGCAAGCGGGCATGTTCTCCAGCGGGGATGACGTGGCCAACCGGCATTTCTACACCCTTGACCCGGCCCGCATCGGCAAGGCGCTGGGTCTGGGGGAGGTGGCACCTTACACGCTCATAGCCCTCGGCCCGGTGGTGCGCGGCCAATATCCTGAGCCAGCGCATGCTTTGCCGCGACCGCCGAATGACCATTTGAACTACGCCTTGACGTGGTTCGGCTTCGCGCTGACCCTCTCGGTTATCTTCGTTCTCTACGCCCGGAAAGCCTTGCGCGCATGACC
>CAIZGT010000495.1 GCA_903932545.1 uncultured Rhodospirillales bacterium | reverse complement strand
GTTGATGTGATGGTGTCGGCCAACGGGCTTCGGGCCGCCGATGCAGCGGAACTGATCACCAAACCGCTGGAGACCATCCTCAAAGCTTTGCCGGGGGTGGAGCATATCTATAGCCAGACCCAGGATGACCAAGTCACCATCACCGCGCGCTTCCTCGTCGGCACCAATGAGGACGATGCGGTGCTCCGGGTGAACGACAAAATTCGCGCCAATCTAGACCGGATCCCGGTTGGTATCCCGCAGCCGTTGATTGTGGGGCACGGCATCAACGATGTGGCCATCGTCAACCTCACCCTCTCTGCCACCAGCGAAGTAGCCGCCCGCTGGAGCCAAGCCGATCTCGACCGTGTTGCGCGCAAATTGCAGGACGAGTTGGTCAAGCTGGACAATGTTGGGCTGAGCTACATCGTGGGCGGCGACCCCGAGCAGATCCGCGTCGAGCCGGACCCTGAAAAACTCTCGCTGTTCGGCGTCACACTGCAACAGCTTGTGGCCAAGGTGCGCGACGCGAATCGCTCCTTCGTGGCGGGCAGTGTCCGAGATGGCGGGCAGATGCGCAATGTGGCAGCTGGGCAAAGCCTGTTCGGTGTGCCGGATATCGGCTTGCTGCTACTGACCACGCGGGACGGTAGGCCGGTCTATGTGCGCGATGTGGCGCATGTGGTGGCAGGGGCAGCCTCGGTGGAGAGCCGTGTCTGGCAGTTTGTCCGCCCGGCTTCCGGTGCCGAGTGGCAGGCCGCTCCTGCGGTGACGCTGGCCTTGGCGAAGGTTGCCGGCAGCAATGCGGTGACGGTGGCGGACGCCATTCTCACCCGCGTTGATTCGCTCAAAGGAAGCCTGATCCCGTCCGGTTTGCGCGTCGATGTCACCCGCGATTTCGGCAAAACCGCAGACGGCAAGGCCAACGAGTTGCTGTTTCATCTCGGACTGGCCACCGTCTCGATTGTTGTGCTGATTGCCTTCGCCATTGGTTGGCGTGAGGCGATGGTGACACTGGTGGTGATCCCCACCACAATTTTGCTGACGATGTTTGCCGCCCGTATCATGGGCTACACCATCAACCGCGTCAGCCTGTTCGCGCTGATCTTTGCCATCGGCATTCTGGTGGATGACGCTATCGTGGTGGTCGAAAATATCGCCCGCCATTGGGGCATGCCCACCAAACGGACCAGGATCGAAGCCGCCATCGAGGCGGTCTCCGAAGTGGGCAACCCCACCGTGGTCGCCACGCTCACAGTGATCGCCGCCCTGCTGCCGATGCTGTTCGTCTCTGGCCTGATGGGCCCTTACATGGCACCGATCCCGGCCAATGCCTCCATGGCGATGCTGTTCTCTTTTTTCATCGCGATGGTCGTCGCACCCTGGCTGATGCTCAAACTCGCCAAGCGTGGCGATGGGGCACGGCAGGTCAGTTCGCATGGTGATGGCCATGCGGGGGGCAGGCTCGGTGCGCTGTATCGCCGTGTTGCCGAACCGATCCTGCGCAGCCGCCGCCGTTCCTGGATTTTTCTTGGCAACGTCGGCGCGGCGACAGTACTGGCGTGTCTGCTGTTCTATTCGCGGTC
>CAIZGT010000494.1 GCA_903932545.1 uncultured Rhodospirillales bacterium | reverse complement strand
CGCATGACCGGTCAGGCAGCGCCTCGTACCGTCACCATCACCCTTGATGGGACGAACAAATCCGCCACGATGAATTTGATCGATGGCACGATTGGGCCGTCGGTGGCCGATATTCGCAAGCTTTACAGCGAGTTGGGCATCTTCACCTATGATCCCGGCTATGGCGGCACCGCTGCCTGCGACAGCAAGATCACCTATATCGATGGTGACGAGGGCGTTCTCCTGCACCGCGGCTATCCGATCGAACAGCTCGCCACCGAGTCCAGCTTTCTGGAAACCGCTTATCTGCTGCTGAACGGCGAATTGCCGAACGCGGCCGAGAAGAAGGAATTCGAAGATGGCGTGATGCGCCACACCATGGTGCATGAGCAAATCCGCTCAATTTATCAGGGTTTCCGTCGCGACGCGCATCCGATGGCGGTGATGTGTGGCGTCGTGGGTGCGCTCTCGGCGTTTTACCACGATAGCCTCGACGTCAATAACCCAGATCACCGCCGCATTAGCGCCTTCCGCCTGATCGCCAAGGTGCCGACGATTGCGGCTTGGGCCTATAAATATTCCGTTGGCCAGCCCTTCATGTATCCGCGCAATGATCTCGGATACGCTGAAAACTTCCTTTATATGATGAATGCGGTTCCGGCTGAACCCTACGTCGTGAACCCAATCCTGGCGCGCGCGATGGACCGCATCATGATCCTGCATGCCGACCACGAGCAGAACGCTTCCACTTCCACCGTGCGTCTGTCCGGCTCAACCGGCGCAAACCCGTTCGCCTGTATTGCTGCTGGCATCGCCTCGCTGTGGGGGCCTGCGCATGGCGGGGCAAACGAAGCGGTGTTGAAGATGCTGGCCGAAATCGGCAGCGTTGAGAACGTCGCACCGTTCCTCGAACAGGTGAAAGACAAAAACAGCCACTCGCGCCTGATGGGCTTCGGCCACCGCGTTTATAAAAACTTCGACCCGCGCGCGAAGATCATGCAGCAGACTTGCCACGAAGTGCTCGCCGCTTTGGGCATCAAGGACGACCCGCTGCTCGACCTCGCGGTCGAACTCGAACGTATCGCGCTGTCAGACGATTACTTCATCGCCCGCAAGCTGTATCCGAACGTCGATTTCTACTCGGGCATCATCCTCAAGGCGATGGGCATCCCGACCAGCATGTTCACGGTGCTGTTCGCGGTTGCACGCACCGTGGGCTGGATCAGCCAGTGGAAAGAAATGATGGAAGACCCGTCGCAGCGCATCGGTCGTCCGCGTCAGATCTACACCGGCGCACCAAAGCGCGACTATGTGGCGATTGCCGAACGCGGCTGATCACAGCCAAATCACGTTGCAAAGGCCCGGTTGGTATCGTCCAACCGGGCTTTTTTATGATTTTAACGCTTATCACAATGAAGTTGATGTCGATTAACGTATATCGTTCGCAAACATGAAACACGCTGGGGAAAACTTGCGTTAACTGTTTGATTTATCTTTCAAATATTTTTTGACAAATCATTGAAAAATCACGATATTTCTACGCAATGACATCATTATCATCAAATCTGAAATCACCAAGAATTCACGATTTTTTCATGTATTTACCACGCCATATTATTCGTAATATTTAAAAATTTCGCTTTAGTATTTTTAGAGAACGCCAAATAAGTGATTTTTCACACTTTTTTCTGCGCGAATTCTCCGGTTAGCTTTTTGTGTCGAACCCCATTGTGGGGTTCGGGGCGAAACAGGGAGAGATGGCAATGGTGGTTTATCCATCTTTGGACAAGCTGGTCCGAGCGCGCTTACGGCAATGGCCTCAACGGCCGCCTGGGATGATCCCGCCAGAGGGGCGGCAGGATGGCTGGCTGCGTGGAAGGCCAAGCGAAAGTTGCGGCTCGCATTTTCCGTTTCTCAAATTGCCCGGCAGCAACCGTCTGCGCACGTTGCCCGACGGGCTTTGGCTGAATTTCGGCGGTAGTGTCATCGAACCGTTCGTCGATATTTTTGCCATCGAGGCGTGCAGCACCGTCACCAACCTGCTGGACAAACGCTCGCGCTTCGCTCCCTCCACCCACTCGCTGCTGGCGGTCTGCCCGGTGCCTTGGCTGATGTGCCCGGTGATGCCCGGCGATGCCACGCCACGTTGGAAAGTAACCGGGGTTTTCCGCGCGGCCCCCGAGCGCGACCTCGTGCTGCCAGTGCGCGACATCAAGGTGATGTATGCGCTCAAACCACGGCATTATCAGGGCTTTACCCAAAACCAGATCCCGCATCCGCATGAGTATTTCGTGCCGATGGAAGCCATCACTGCCGAGCGCGGCCATGAAAGCCCGGCGATGCAAGCGCTGGTGGCACGCAGTGCGGTGACCGCCAATTTCCTGGGAGCTGCGTGATGATTGCCCCACGCATCAGCCTGACCCACACCTCCCCCATGCGCGTGATCCCCACGCGGGGCAGCTTTACCCACCCACCGGATTGGCGACGCGGTGCAGGTCGGGCTATCTGGGCGGATGACCGATCGCATCCTTGGCGTGCTCGGCGGCATGGGTCCGCTGGCCAGCGCGCATTTCATCACCCGCCTCACCCTGCTCACACCCGCACAGATCGACCAGGAACATATCCCGGCGATTTTGTGGTCCGACCCACGCATCCCAGATCGCGGCACCGCGATGCGCGGCGAAGGACCAGACCCGCTGCCAGCTTTGCTGCGCGGGATCGACGGGCTCATTGCCGCTGGCTGTGGGGCAATCGCCATCCCATGCAACACCGCGCATGGTTGGTTCGAGCAGATGCAGGCGCATTGCTCGGTGCCAATCCTGCACATCGCCCGCGCCGCAACCGAGGAATTGCGCAGCAAAGCGCCGCTGGGCGCGATTGTGGGCGTTCTTGGCACCCAGGCAACGCTAGATATGCGGCTCTATCAAACCAGCCTGACCCACGCGGGTTGGGACGTGATCACCGGATCGCCGCAAGACATGGCCGAGTTGGTGATGCCATGCATTCACATGGTCAAAGCCAATCAGGTGCGCGAGGCCCATGCGCCGCTGATGCGCGCAATTGCCAATCTGGTGGCGCGCGGTGCCCAGGCTGTGGTGCTGGGGTGCACCGAACTGCCCATCGCCTTCCAGGCTGGCCCGATGCCATCCTTGGCAGATGGCAAGCAGGTGCAGATCGTCGATACCATCGATGCACTGGCACGCGCGTCGATCAGCTGGGCCAGAAACTAAGCACTATCGTCGTCGATCATAGCAGGACACCGCCTTGGCGGTCCGATACTGTCATTTTGGATCGGGGGTGATTTGATCATGCGTTTTACCGAAATTGGACAACAACTCCGCGCCTACCGTCTCGAATCCGGCCTGCGTGCGGAGGAGATCGCAGCCCGGCTCGGCGTGTCACGCGCGGCGTTGTATCGCTACGAAAAAGGCGACGTGATCAAGCTCGACACAATCAACCGCCTTGCCGAATTGCTCCAAATTTCACCGCTGTCACTGCTGGGCATTGGCGTTGAATATTATCATCGCCCGGTTGGCTATTTTGAGCGCATTCGCCAGTTTGAAGAATCTGCGGAGCAGATCCTGCTGGTCAACATACCGCTCACATACCTCACCTCCACGGATGGTTATGATCTCGGTCTGGCAGAGAGTTTTGCCGCCGCAGCCGAGCAACCCGGCGCAGACAAGGCGGCGCTCGCGGCAAGCAATGCACAGGTTCTTGGGATTTTGGCCGAGCGCAAGCGCATGTTTAGCCTGCGCCGCCCAAACATTATCGCCGTTCTCAGCCTTTCGCGCATGCGTGATTTCCTCGCGATGGGCATCGGCGGCGGTGTGGCGATGTCCCCTGAATTGCGAACCCGCCAACGCCTGCGCGCGAGCGCGGAAGTGGCCGAGGTGATCGCCAAGTTAGAGGCGGAGCCAATGGGGCTGCAAATCGGCCTCCTCATCGGAGCCGAACCCACCGGCACCTTCAGTATTTTGCGCACGCGCGATCGGGCATGGCTGGCGATCAATCCGTTCCGCCCCGATTCGCCCGCGGCCACCGGCAACGGCGTGGCGATGATCACTGGCGCGGACGAAGCGATCGCGGCGCATCAGCGTGTGGCCGAAGCGTTGTGGCGCGACTGTCTGAAGGGCACTGCGGCGGCATCGCGCTTGCGGGAATTGCTGGCGGAATTCTCTGCTGGCTGATCGCAATTTGCCGCTCAGGGCGGGTTGATTCGGCTCGCTCACACGCCGATGTTGTGACGATGGAGAGTCTTGTCACCATCTGCCAAGGCATTCGCCACAACATTATCCGGACCAACCGGAGCACATCGCCACACGAGCATCCCTCGCGTTGCGATTAAGGAGAAACCGCATGAAACCCCTGGTCTCCACCCAATGGCTTGCCGACAATCTCGGCGAAGTTCTGGTCTTTGACTGCACCAAATACCTCCCCAACGAACCGCGTGATGCACATGCGGAATTCGCCGCCGCGCATATCCCCGGCGCCGGCTTCTTCGACATCGACGCCATCGCCGATATGGACACCGACCTGCCGCACATGGTCCCCGCCGCCGGGCGGTTTGCGCGCATGGTGGGCGATCTTGGCGTTTCCAACGCGCATCGCGTGGTGTTCTACGACCAAAAGGGCCTATTTTCTGCGGCGCGCGGCTGGTGGATGATGGGGTTGTTCGGCCACGACAAGGCGGCCGTGCTGGATGGCGGCCTGCCGAAATGGATCGCCGAGGGCCGCATGCTTGAAGCAGGCCCGGCGCGTCACGCCAAGCCCGCCACCTTCCACGCCGAACTGCGCGCCACCCGTCTGCGTGGCATTGCCGATATTCGCGACAACCTCACCAGCAAGGCCGAGTTGGTGATCGACGCCCGCGCCGCTGCCCGCTTCAACGCTTCGGTGCCAGAACCCCGGCCCGGCATTCGCGGTGGCCATGTCCCTGGGGCGGTCAATCTGCCGATCTCAGAGGTGATGGGCGCTGATCAAACACTGCTCAGCAAAGACACTTTACGCAAAAAATTCGCCGATATTGGTGCCGACGGCAGCAGTCGGGTGATCACCTCCTGCGGGTCCGGCATCACCGCCACCGTGCTGACATTGGCGATGGCGCATGCCGGTCTGCCGCAGGGCGCGGTGTATGACGGCTCATGGACCGAATGGGGCAGCCGGACTGACACGCCAGTTGAAGTGTGAGATGTAGGGCGGACGAGGTTCGCGCCGTCTGCCCTAGATGTTTTGTGAGAGAGAAAATTGGACAAAACCCTCAAGCCGACCACCAAACTCTCCCATGTTGGCCGGGCCGGCACGCATGTGCACGGCTTGGTCAACCCGCCGGTGCATCGCGGCTCAACTGTGCTGTATCCGGATGTGGCGACGCGCGACGCATTTCGCGGCAAGAATTACCAGCGCGGGCTCACATACGGGCTTGAAGGCAACCCCACGCATCACGCGCTGGAGGACATGATCGCCGAGATCGAGGGCGGGCAATATGCCTGCATCGTTCCCACCGGCCTCGCCGCCATCACCGTACCGCTGATCGCCTACCTGAAAGCCGGTGACCATGTGCTGTTCCCCGACTCGTTCTATGGAGCAGGGCGCGGGTTTGCTGAACGTAACCTGCCGCGCATGGGGGTTGAGATCGGCTACTACCCGCCCGCCCTGCCCGCGCATGAGGTTGAGGCGCTGATCCAGCCCAACACACGCGTGCTCTATCTCGAAAGCCCCGGCAGCTACACCTTCGAGATGCAAGACATCCGCGCCTTGTGCGACATGGCGCATCGGCATGATCTGGTCACGATGCTCGACAATACGTGGGGCATTCAGGCATTCCAGCCGTTCCAGCACGGCGTGGACGTCTCGATTCAGGCGCTGACGAAATACGTGGTCGGCCATTCCGATGTGCTGCTCGGCGGCGTTGTCACGCAAGACGAACAGCACTGGAAAATCGTCCGCCGTGCTGCACTTGATCTGGGGATGTATGCCTCCCCCGATGATTGCTGGCTCGCCTTGCGTGGCGGGCGGACAATGGCGTTGCGGCTGGAGCGGCAATTGCACTCTGCTCTTGAGGTGGCGAGTTGGCTGGCCGCGCGGCCCGAAGTGGCGGAAGTTCGCTATCCGCCGCTGCCCGGCTCGATTGGGCACGAATTGTGGAAGCGCGATTTCACCGGCGGGGCGAGCCTGTTCGGCGTCGTCTTCCAGCCCGGCTTTAGCCGCGCCGCGGTCAACGCTTCCGTCGATGCGCTCGCGCTCTTCGGCATCG
>CAIZGT010000493.1 GCA_903932545.1 uncultured Rhodospirillales bacterium | reverse complement strand
TTACGCCAGCGCGAAGCTGGAACCGCAGCCGCAAGACGACGCCGCCTGCGGGTTGCGCACCGCGAAATGCGCGCCAATCAACGCATCTGTGTAGTCTAGTTCCGAGCCTTCCAGCAGCTCCAGGCTGGTTGCGTCGATAAACACCCGCGCCCCGCCCTGTGCGATCACCACGTCGTCATCAAGCTGCTGCTTGTCGAGCTCGAATTTATATTGAAACCCCGAACACCCGCCCGCGAGCACGGCAACGCGCAGCGCACCGCCGCCATTTTCGGCGGCGATTTCAGCAATGCGCTCAGCAGCGCGGTCAGTCAGACGGAATGCAGTGCTCATAGACGCAACATAGGCAGTCTGGCCGGGCAATTGAAGGGGCGTGATGCAGCGTGTATGCCTGCCGCCATGACCCCTACGCATGCGCCCTGGGCCGTTCGTGCCGAAACCTCTCGCGGCCGCCTCCATCCGGAGCCGGGCACCGCGACACGCAGCCCGTGGCAACGCGACCGCGACCGGATTATCCACTCGTCCGCGTTTCGCAAGCTGCAATATAAAACCCAGGTTTTCGTCAATCACGAGGGTGATTTTTATCGCACGCGCCTGACGCATTCCATCGAAGTTGCGCAGATCGCGCGCTCGATTGCCCGCGAACTTGATCTGGATGAAGACCTCACCGAGGCGCTCGCCCTGGCGCATGATCTTGGTCACACCCCGTTTGGCCATGCGGGTGAAGAGGCGCTGAGTGCTGCGATGAAGCCGTTTGGCGGGTTCGACCACAATGCCCAGGCGGTGCGCATCGTCACCTTGCTCGAGTCGCGCTACGCCGATTTCGATGGCCTCAATCTCACATGGGAGACGCTGGAGGGGCTGGCCAAACACAACGGACCCCTGCGCAAACCACCGCCGTATGTTGCGGAATATGATCAGAAATTCCGCCTCGATCTCACCACTTTCGCCTCAGCAGAGGCGCAAGTGGCGGCGCTGGCTGATGATATCGCTTATCACAGCCACGACCTCGATGACGGCATGCGCGCGCAGTTGTTCTCGATCGAGGACGTGAAGCATCTGCCGGTGGTGGGCGAGGCGCTGGCCATCGCCCGCACCGCCAGCTTCGACATGCCACCGCCGCGACTGCGCCATGAAACGATCAGGCGGGTGATCAACGCGCTGATCGTCGATCTGGTGCGTGAATCGCGCGGCCGCATCGAGGCACTCGCGCCCAAAGGTTCAGACGATATCCGCAACGCGAAAGACCCGGTGATCGCCTTCTCGCCCGCGATGGCTGAGGCCAATCGGGTGATCAAAGAATTCCTCTTCGCCCGCATGTATCGCCACTGGCGCGTCAACCGCATGACCGCGAAGGCGCGCCGGGTGACAAGTGGGATTTTCACCCTCCTGCACCAAGAACCCGGCCTGCTGCCAGATGATTGGCGTGGTCGCGCGGGTGACATTCCCGGCACGCAGCGCGCGGCAGCAGCGGTGGCAGACTATATCGCCGGCATGACCGACCGTTTCGCGCTCGATGAGCATTCTCGTCTGACCGATATCACGGTGTCGGGCTAAACACTCACCGTCATTGCCAGCGCAGCGCAACAACAAACCGCTGCGCTGGCCGCATCGCGATGGATTGCTAAGCTGTGCTGGCAATGACGGGTAAAGAAGCATGAAAGCGTAAGAGAAGCTGAGTATGAGCAATAATATTTACACGATCTTCCGCAACTACGTTGTGGATGCGGTGAAGCAGATCGCCCCGCAAACACCGCAATCCCTGCTGGCAAAGATCGACGTGTCGCCGACCAAAGACCCCGCGCATGGTGACATGGCGAGCAACGTGGCGCTGGTGGTCAGCGGCAGCCTCAAGCTCGCGCCCAAAGTGTTCGCAGCCCAGATTGCGGAGGTTCTCAACGCCAACCCTGCTGTGCTCAGCACCGCCGTCGCCGGTCCGGGCTTCCTCAACATATTTGCCCACAAGAGCGTTCTGCTCGCTGTACTGCCGGATATTTTGCGTGAGCACGAGGCATATGGTGCCAGCACGCTGGGCAACCGCGTGGTCGTCAACGTTGAATATGTCTCCGCCAACCCCACCGGCCCGATGCATATCGGTCATTGCCGTGGTGCTGTGGTGGGCGATGCGCTGGCCAATCTGATGGCAAAGGCGGGCTATAGCGTCACCAAAGAATATCTGATCAACGACGCGGGCGGGCAGGTGATCGCCCTCGCCTGGGCTGCGTATTGGCGCTACCTCGAAGCCATCGGCACATCGCTCACCGAAGAAGAATATTCGGCACGTGTGCCGGGCGGCATGCAGTATCGCGGTGAATATCTGATCCCGGTTGGCGAGAAACTGGCCGCCGATCATGGCCAATCACTCGCCACCGCGACGAAAGAAAACGCCGATCCGTCGATCTGGTTCGAAACCGTCCGCGAATGCGCGCTCAGCATGATGATGACGGGCATCCGTGAAGATCTCGACCTGCTCGGCGTGTATTTCGACCGCTTCAGTTCCGAGCGCGATCTTGTCCTGAAAGGCGCTACCGACGCCACCATCGAAAAGCTCACTGCGATGGGCCTGATCTACAACGGCACGCTCGAACCACCGAAAGGCAAGCTGCCCGATGATTGGGAGCCGCGCGAGCAAATGCTGTTCCGCGCCACCCAATTCGGCGACGACGTGGATCGCCCGCTGCGCAAATCCGATGGCTCAAACACCTATTTCGCCAACGACATCGCCTACCACGCCGACAAAATGGCGCGTGGGGCCGAGATTATGATCGATGTCTGGGGCGCCGATCACGGCGGCTATGTCTCACGCATGCAAGCCGCCACCAAGGCGCTCGCGGGCGAGTCCAAGGCCCATCTCGACGTCGTGCTCTGCCAGATCGTCAAAGTCCTCAAGGGCGGCGAATTGGTGCGGATGTCCAAACGCGCCGGCACCTTCATCACCTTGCGTGATCTGCTGGAAGAAGTGGGCCGCGATGCGGTGCGCTTCACCATGCTGACGCGCAAATCCGACGCGCAAATGGATTTCGACATCGATCAGGCCATCGCACAAACCCGCGAGAACCCGGTGTTCTACGTGCAATACGCCCATGCGCGCTGCCGGTCGGTGCTCCGTGCGGCAGCGGAACAGCAGATCGACACATCCGCGGAGTCGCTGGCCCAAGCCGATCTCAGCAGCCTTGAAAACGAGGCCGAGATCGCACTCATCCGCCGCTTGGCGGGCTGGCCGCGCTTGGTCGAACAGGCAGCCCTTGCACGCGAACCACACCGAATCGCGTTTTTCCTGTATGAGTTGGCGGGTGATTTTCACATGCTGTGGAACCGGGGCCGCGACGACTCAACGCTGCGGTTCCTCCAAGCCGAACACCCCGCGGCCACCCGCGCCAAAATCGCGCTGGTGTCCGCCACCGCGATGGTGATCCGGTCGGGCTTGGCGGTGATGGGTGTCGCGCCTGTGGAAGAAATGCGCTGAGTCGGCAAAAAACCGGCTTCGGCCGGGAGTTTGGAAATGCGCAACGATCGAGACATGCTCTACAACGCCCCTGCGGCAAACGGCTTCGCAGCGCCCCGGGATTATCGCGCGCCTGAGAAGCCGAAAGAGCCGAGCATGCTGCGTGCCGGTTTGGTGGCTGGCGGCATCGCCGTGGCCGTGCTCGGCGCAATGAGCCTGTGGAATTGGGGCACCCACAAGCATGGCGGCGTGCCGGTTGTTGAAGCCGATTCCCGTCCGGTCCGCGAGAAACCCACCGATCAGGGCGGCATGAAGATCGACGGCGCCAATGAGGCGATTTTGTCGGGCAACACTGACGGCAAGGCAACCGTGGCACCTGCTCCCG
>CAIZGT010000492.1 GCA_903932545.1 uncultured Rhodospirillales bacterium | reverse complement strand
TCTCGCGACCGTCCCGCCGCACAACAAGGCGGCCTTGGGTGGTCAGATTGCGGTTGATCTGGAAGGCGTGGGCGTCCAGCACCGCAAAATCCTGATGCTCGGTGCCGATCTCTAACACCGGCGGGCTGGCTGCATCGGGCAGACCCGAGAGGCTGATGGTCACACCCGAGAATTCCGGTACGCTCACCGCTCCGCCACCGGGCGGGAGCACCAGCGGCGGCAGTCCGGTATAGGCTGGCGGGGTGATCCAGGCTTGCAGTTGCAGTGTAGGGCCCGCAGCGGTCAACGCGAAATCCGGGCTAAGAGCAGCAATCAGGCGGCCCGGTGCGTTGATCCCGGCCACACCAGCGCCAGTGGCAAGCAACAGCAGCACCAAGGCACGGAGGGCGCGATGGTCGGCAATGGCGATGGTTGGGCGTGGCCAGATCAACCGCAGCCGTTCAAGCTGCGCCCGGGCGCGTGACACATGCAGCGCCCATAGAGCGTCGGAGCCGATCTGCGCAGTGTCGGTCACCACACGCAACGGCGCATGCGACAGCCCGCTCGCCGCATCAAGGCGTCGATCCGCCGCCTCACAGTTCGGCAGGTTTACGCGCCAGATCTCCCATATCGGCAATCCGATCGCTGCGAGCAGCACGGCTGCGAGCAACGCCGCATGCGCCCAGCCGGGCAATGCTTGTGGCCAGCCGAATAGCCCAGCGGCGGCATAAGCCCCGATCAGCAGCCCGCCCGGCAGCAGGCAGGGCAGAATAATCTCCACGCTGAGCACCGCGCGCGCCCAAAAGCGCAGCCGACGCAGGGCCGATGGCAGAGCCTCCGGTCCGTGCGGCGGTTGTGGCTTCATCCGAGAAATTCCGGAATCAACTCACCACTCCACAGGCTCTCAACGCTCTGGCGGGCGCGGATGGTGGCCCAGTTCGCACCATCCACCATCGCAATCGCAGCGAGCGGGCGCGAATTGTAGGTGCTGCTCATCACTGCGCCATACGCCCCGGCTTCTAGGATCGCCACACGATCTGCGGAGTTCAGCGACGGCATCGGGCGGTGGCGCGCGAAGGTGTCGCCGGTTTCGCAGACGGGGCCAACGATATCGGTTTCGTGCAGCGGCCCGTTGTTGCCCGGCCCGACGGGCACGATGGCGTGGAAGGCGTCATACATCGCCGGGCGCACGAGGTCGTTCATCGCGGCATCGAGCACGGTGAAGCGGCCATCGGCTTTGGTGAGGATCACCGAGGATAGCAGCAGCCCGGCATTGCCCACCAACCACCTACCCGGCTCGGTCATAAGCGTGAGGCCCATATTGCCGAATTCCTGGCGCAACACGCCGGCGAATGCGGCGGGGGAGGCTTCGGCTTCGTCGGCATAGAGAATGCCAAGCCCGCCACCACAATCCATCCGCGTCACGCTATGCCCGCTGGCGCGCAGGGTGCGGATCAGTTGCGCCGCGCGGGCATACGCCGCGCGGAACGGGGCCATCGAGAGAATTTGGCTGCCGATATGCAGCGCCAAACCCTGCGGACTGATACCGGGCAGGCTCGCGGCATGGGCGTAAAGGGCTGCGGCGTCTTGGTATTGAATGCCGAATTTGTTGTCTGCCAACCCGGTGGTAATCTTGGCGTGGGTGCCAGCATCAACATCAGGGTTGATGCGCAGCACGATATCGGCGGTTTTGCCCATGTTGGAGGCGATGGCGGAGATCATCTCCAACTCTTCGGCGGATTCCACGTTGAGCTGGTAGATACCCTCACTGAGCGCGAGGCGGATTTCATCAGCGGTTTTGCCGACGCCGGAGAACACGATATTCGAGGCGGCGATCCCGGCATGACGGGCGCGCAGCAGTTCACCGCCCGAGACCACATCCGCCCCGGCCCCGCCTTGCGCCATCAGGCGCAGCACGGCGAGGTGGTCGTTGGACTTCACGGCGAAATGGATATGCGCATCAAGCCCGCTCAGCGCCGCTGTGAGTTCGGCCAAACGCTTGCGCATCGTGCCAGCCGAATACACCCAAGTCGGCGTGCCAAGCGCATCCGCGATGGCGTTGAGCGGCACTTCTTCGAGCAACAGCCCGGATTGTGCATGCCGCTTGAGGAATGGGCGAGCGGCGATGAGCGCCTCAGGCGTGAGATCATCGAGGGCGGGGAGGGGGGAAGGTGCGGCCATTCTTGGATGATATAGTGCGCCAAACGAACCTGCGAGAGGCGATCGCACATGGAAGTTGTTGGGCAGATGATCTTGCAAGGCTTGGCGATGATCGTTGGGAAAACAATCACGTTCATTTCGCTCCAGAGTTTGGGGCCAGAGCATTTTTGTCGCGCTAGGGGTGGGCGCGCTGGTCGCGCTCGCATGGCGGCAGTGGAGCCGGACGTAGCCCGCATTGCGCAGCGCAATGCGGGCTACGGCTTTGTTAATACGCCGGGTACGTCCTCGGATAATGCACCTGATCCGCTGGCCCCGGCGGCATCGGTGGACCCTTCTTCCCGCATGCCGCAAGGGCAAGCACGGCCAGCACGATGATCGCGGTCTTCATGCCAGCACCTTCAACCAATTTGCCGCCTGCGCCGCCACGTTCTCCGGCGCTGTCCCGCCATATGACCGACGTGAGGCAACCGAGGCCTCTACCGTTAGCACGCTGAAAATCTCCGCCGTAATCCCGGGCTCCACCGCCTGCATCTCTTCGAGCGACAACGCCACCAGATCCACATTCTTCGCCTCCGCCAGCGCCACCAAACGGCCGGTCACGTGATGCGCAGTGCGGAACGGCAGTTTCAGCACCCGCACCGTCCAATCTGCCAAGTCGGTGGCCGTGGCGTATCCTGAGCCCGCAAACTCCCGCATGCGTTCCAGATCAGGCCGGAAATC
>CAIZGT010000491.1 GCA_903932545.1 uncultured Rhodospirillales bacterium | reverse complement strand
GCAACGCCTGCGTGCCGATCAGGATCCCGGTTGAAAAGTTTCACGAAGATCGCTCGATGCGGCGTGTGCTCAAGGCCAATGCTGGGCTGGTCGGTGTGGAGATGCCGCCGCGGGCCACAGCTGAGCAATATCAATTGTTTCAGCGCTATCAAACCACCCGCCACGAAGACGGCGATATGGCGACGATGAGCTTCTATGACTATCGCGCGATGGTGGAAGACACGCCGATTGACAGTTGCATCGTGGAATTCCGCGATGCCGCCGACCGCTTGGTTGCGGCCTGTCTCACAGATCGGCTCGGCGATGGTCTGTCGGCGGTGTATTCGTTTTTCGACCCAGATCTGGAACGCCGCTCGCCCGGCACTTTCATGATTTTGTGGTTGGTTGAGCGCGCGCGGCAATTGCAATTGCCGCATGTCTATCTCGGCTATTGGGTGCGCGAGAGCCGCAAAATGGCCTATAAAGCGCGGTTCAAACCAACCGAAATCCTGGTCTCCGGCATCTGGCGCATCGCGGTTGAGGAGCCGGAGCGCGCGGCGCACGCTTTGGTGAGCCTGGCTTAGCGACCGCTCCAGGTATCACCGCCACGAAACGCATCGACAATCCGGCGCATCTGCCCGGCTTTATCGACCAATACCACGTCAAACCGAATGCCCACCTCACCATGCCCCGGATTGTTGCCAAGCCAAATCTCAGCCGCCAGCAACAGCCGCGCGCGCTGGCGGCTGCCCAGTGCATAGGCTGCGGCGGCAAGATCGTCACGCAGCTTGATTTCAACGAACGCCAAAAGGCCCGCGCGACTGGCGATCAGGTCAATCTCGCCAGCCTCGGTGAGCATCCGCTGCGCCAGAATGGCCCAGCCCTGCGCTTCCAATCGCGCCGCCACCAGCATCTCCGCCCGCAGACCACGCGCTTGAGCGGCGCGGCCACGGGCCATTTTGATTGTTTCGGGCGAGCACATTGTTGTCAGCTTCATCCAACAGAGGTTTTCAGTCTTGCGCTGTGGTGGCAAGGTCCGCGCGCCTGAGGGAAAACCCTTAATGTCCAAGCGCCGGTCCACCCGCCTCGCTGCCATCTGGCTGACCCTCGCCATGCCCGTCGCCGCCGATGCGCAGGCGACGGCTGATCGCGCCGCTTTGCTCGCCTCGGATATGCAAGCAAGTGCGGCCGGGCTTGCCATTCTGAAACAAGGCGGCTCCGCGGCCGATGCCGCAATCACAGCCGCGATGGTGTTGGCGGTGGTCAGCCCGCTCAGCGCCGGGCCGGGGGCCGTGGGTGGCGCGTTGAGCTACAATGCCAATCGTGGCGGCATCGACGCCTGGGACGCCAGCAGCATCGCCCCCGCCGCTGCTGGACCAGATCTGTTCGTCAGCCGTGACGGCAAACCAATGGAGCTGCGCGACCTCGTCCCCGGCGGCCGTGCGGTGGGCGTCCCCAGCGCCCTTCGCATGCTGGAAGCCCTGCACCGCGTTGAGGGCCGTCTGCCATGGGATGTGCTGCTCGCACCCGCCATCACCCTGGCCGATCACGGCTACACCGTCTCGCCCGACCTCGCCACCGCCCTGGCAAATGCGCGCCAGTCGCTGCCGGAGACCGTGCTCACGCTGTTTCGTGACGAGGCGGGACGATTGCCCAAGCCCGGCGATCAGCGTCGCAACCCCAAGCTTGCTGAAACCTTGCGCATGATCGCGCTCAGCGGTGCCGACGCGGTGTTGCGCGGCCCGCTCGCCGCCGATATCGCAACCGCCGTGCGCAACGACCCCAATCCAGGCTTGCTCACCGCCGATGATCTCACCGCCTACGCGTTGCCGCCGCGCGCGCCGCTGTGCACCCAATACAGAACAATGAAGCTGTGCAGCCTCGGCCCGCCTGACACTGGCGGCACCCTTCTGATGCAAAGCCTGGCCCTGCTCGATCGCGAAACCCTGCCGCGCCTCGATCCGGCGGGCACCGAAGCCGCGCGCCTGCTGTTGCAGGCATGGCGCCGGGCACTCGCCAACACCTTGCCACTACTGGCCGATCCAGACGTGATGGTGATGAAGCCAGACGAGTTGCTCTCACCAACCCGCGTGGCAGCACTGGCACTCGCACGGCGCTCGGTGGCAGACCCTTTGCCAGTATCCGCGCCAATCGCATCACAAACCGTTTTGGCCAGTGTGCTGGCAGTCGATCACGACGGCAACGCCGTAAGCCTGGCCACCACGCTGCAATCCGCGCTCGGTGCTCGGATCGCCGTCCACGGCTTTATTCTCAACAACGCGCTGACCGGCTTTGCCGCACAAAAAACGGGGGGCGAGCCCAGCGTGGCCAATCACGTCGATGGTATCCGCCACCCTTTGCTGCCGCTGGGGCTGATGCTCGGTCTGGACGCCAAAGGCGCTGTGCGGCTGGTCAGCGCCGGCGGGCGAGAAGACAGCGCGCTTGGCATGGCGCAGGTGG
>CAIZGT010000490.1 GCA_903932545.1 uncultured Rhodospirillales bacterium | reverse complement strand
ACCACGTCGCCCTTGCTGTCTTTCAACTGCAAGCGCGGCCGCAGATCGACGCCACGGGCGTTCTGCTTGTAGTCCACTACCACTTTCGAGGTCAGACCCGTCACTTCGTCCATCTTCTCGACGAGCGTGACGTTCTCGATCAGGTCGAGATATTCAACCCGGCCAGCCGACTCGGTGATGATCGGCAGGGTATATGGGTCCCACTCGGCCAGTTTCTGCAGACGCGTGACGGTTGCCCCCTCGTCGCAAAGCAGCTTCGCACCATACGGCACGCGGAAGCGGGCGCGTTCACGGCCCTTCTCATCGGTGAGGATGATTTCGAGGTTGCGTGACATCACGATGTTCACGCCCGACGAGTTTACCACCACCGAGCGGTTGCGCATTGCCACAACGCCGTCATGCGAGGCCTCAACGGCCGAGACTTCCGCACCACGCGTAGCAGCGCCACCAATGTGGAAGGTGCGCATCGTCAGCTGCGTGCCAGGCTCGCCGATGGACTGTGCGGCGATCACGCCCACCGCTTCACCCACGTTGACCGGGGTGCCGCGCGCGAGGTCACGACCATAACATGCGCCACAAACGCCGATTTTGGCTTCGCAGGTGAGCACCGAGCGGATCTTGATCTCTTCGACCAGGGCCTTTTCGATGATCTCAGCGTGCGTTTCCTCAACCAGCGTGTCTTTCGGCACCAGCAAAGCCGCAGACACCGGATCAAGCACGTCCTCAGCCGTGGTGCGGCCCAAGATACGCTCGGACAGCGAGGCGACAACGTCACCACCATCCATCACCGCGCGCACCTGCAGACCCTTATCGGTGCCGCAATCGCGTTCGAAGATGATGCAATCCTGCGCCACGTCCACCAAACGACGGGTGAGATAGCCCGAGTTCGCGGTCTTCAACGCCGTATCGGCCAGACCCTTACGGGCGCCGTGGGTGGAGTTGAAGTATTCGAGAACCGAGAGGCCTTCTTTAAAGTTCGCGATAATCGGCTGCTCGATGATCTCACCCGACGGCTTGGCCATCAAGCCGCGCATACCGGCCAGCTGACGCATCTGGGCTGGCGACCCACGCGCACCGGAGTGGCTCATCATCCACACCGAATTGGTCGGGTAGCCGATTTCCTGACGGGAAATCTCCTTCATCATCGCCTGCGCCACTTCGTCGGTGCAACGCGACCACGCATCCACAACCTTGTTGTAGCGCTCGCCGGCGGTGATTAGACCGTCTTGGTATTGCTGCTCGAATTCCTTCACCTCAGCCTGAGTCTTGCCGATCATGGCAGGCTTGGAGGTTGGGATGATCATGTCGTCCTTGCCGAACGACAGACCGGCCTTCGCCGCGTTCGCAAAGCCGATCGCCATGAGGCGGTCGGCGAAGATCACGCATTCTTTCTGGCCGCAATGACGATACACAGCGTCGATCACGTCAGACACGTTCTTCTTGGTGAGCTGGCGGTTGATCAGGCTGAACGGAATCGCCGGGTTGCGCGGCAGAACCTGCGCAATGATCATGCGGCCCGGCGTGGTGATCACCTTCTGCACAATCGTCTTGCCCTCAGCGTCGACCGTGGTGAAGCGGCTGCGGATTTTGTCGTGCATGGCGATCACCTTGGCGGCGAGCGCGTGCTCGATTTCGCCAATGTTGCCGAATGCGTGCGCCTTGCTGTCGTCGGCGGCGCGGAATTCCGGCGTCTCCAGCGACAGATAGTAGATCCCGAGCACGATGTCCTGCGACGGCACGATGATCGGCTTGCCGTTTGCGGGGCTGAGGATGTTGTTGGTGGACATCATCAACACGCGTGCTTCAAGCTGAGCTTCAAGCGACAACGGCACGTGAACCGCCATCTGGTCACCGTCAAAGTCCGCGTTGAACGCGGTGCAAACCAGCGGATGCAGCTGGATCGCCTTGCCTTCGATCAGCACCGGCTCGAACGCCTGAATGCCCAAGCGATGCAGTGTCGGCGCGCGGTTCAGCATCACCGGGTGCTCGCGGATCACCTCTTCCAAGATGTCCCAAACCTCCGGACGCTCCTTTTCCACCATGCGCTTTGCGGCCTTGATGGTGGTGGCGTGACCGTATTTTTCCAGCTTGGAGTAGATGAACGGCTTGAACAATTCGAGCGCCATCTTCTT
>CAIZGT010000489.1 GCA_903932545.1 uncultured Rhodospirillales bacterium | reverse complement strand
GGTTGCGATCGCGGAAAGGGCGGGGGAGGAATCCATCGACCAGTAAACGCCACAACCGCTGGCTGGACTCAAGCAAAATCCGCGCTCGCGCCCGCACCAATTCCCCGCCATTGCAAGACACCGAAGGTGACATCGCAATCCATCGCTGTGATTGGCTGCATCGCGGCGGATTGTGCCGCTCCGCTTACAATAACCCGGCGCGTGGGGTGCGTTCCAACCGCCACCGCACCAAACTGGCTGGCAATCCTCACCGCCCAAAACCACCCCGTGAGTAGTTTCCGAAGGGTGACCCAGCAACAAAACTCAGATCGAAAGGCGTATGTATTGTCTGATAAGCACCGCCGCGACGGCTGGGCACCGCGGTTGGGGTAAAACACCATGAAAACAGCCTCTCCCGAACCGAACACCACCACCACCAATTGTGATCGCGAGCCGATCCATATTCCCGGCGCCATTCTTCCGCATGGCGCGATGCTGGTGTTGGACAGCGAAACCTTCGAGATCATCCAAGTTGCCGGTGACGTAAAAGGCCTGCTCGGCGCGTCCGAGGACGAGTTGCTGGGCAAGCCCGCCGCGAAAATCTTCCGGCCACTCCAAATCAAAAATTTGCGCCATATCAGCGACACTATGTCACTCCTCAAACCGCGCCACTTGCTCGATCCGCAAATGCGGGCTGAGCCTCACCGCCCACTTGATGCCAGCCTTCACCGCAGTGATGGGGTACTGGTGCTGGAGTTCGAGACAGCCGACATCACCGAGCGGTTCGCCGCCGATCCGTTGGCCGGCGTGCAAGAGATGGTCGAAGGCTTGGATAAGGCCGAATCACTGGTCGATCTGTGCCAGATTGCGGCGGAGCGTGTGCGCGATGTCACAGGTTATGATCGGGTGCTGGTCTATCGGTTCATGCAAGACGAGTCCGGCTGGGTCATCGCCGAAAGCAAAAAAAACGACCTGGATCCGTTTCTTGATCTGCATTACCCGGCCGCCGATATCCCCAAACAGGCGCGCGCGCTCTACATAAAAAACGGCCTGCGTCTTATCACACAGGTCAATTACGAACCCGCGCGCCTCAAACCAACCATCAATCCCCGCACCGGCAAACCGCTCGATATGAGCCAAGCGATCTTGCGTGATGTGTCGCCGATCCACCGCGAATATCTGCGCAACATGGGGATTGATGCCTCCATGTCGATTTCGATCATCACCGGCGGTGCGTTATGGGGGCTGATTGCCTGCCATCACTACACCCCCCAAAATCTCCCCCGACATTTGCGCGCCGTGTGTGAGTTGTTCGGATCAATGTTTTCATACCAACTAGAGGTCTTCGAAAAACGCGAACAATTCGAAGCGCGCATGTCCAGCCGCATGGTGCTGCAAAAACTGATGCTCAACTTGGCCGGCGCGGATGACTACGCGCGCGGCCTCACCGAGCAATCGCCCAACCTGCTCGATTATATCCACGGCGGTGAAACCTCACTGGACGGCAAGCGGCAAGGCGGCGTTGCCGTGAGCGTCAAAGGCGAGCTGACATTTCTCGGCCTCACGCCGAGCAAATGCCAAATTGAAGAGCTTGTTGAGTGGCTGAACACCCAGATGCTGGGCTCGGATGGCGTCTATGCAACCGATCATCTCGGCCAGATTTGGGAACCGGCCAAAGCATTTGCCGAACTTGCCTCCGGCCTGCTGGTTATATCCGTCTCACCCGACCCGTCAGATTTCATCATCTGGTTTCGCCCCGAACTGGTGGGAACCTCCCAATGGGCCGGGCGGCCGCCAAAAACTGTCGTCCAAGGCCCGGATGGCGACATCCTATCGCCGCGCAAATCATTTGAAATTTGGAAAGAAACCGTGCGCGGTCGCGGGCTGGCATGGGCGCAACCCGAGCTAGACGCAGCGCGCGATTTGCGCACCTCGCTGCTCGACGTGGTGCTGCGTCGCATCACCGAGGCCGCCCGCGAGCGGCGGCTCGCCGCCAGCCGCGATCAACTGATGATGGCCGAACTCGACCACCGCGTGAAAAACACTCTGGCGAATATTGAGGCGTTGGTGATGCAAACCAGCCTCAGTGCGGACTCGCTGTCCGCCTTCGTGCAGGGCCTCGCCGCCCGCATCCAGTCGATGGCAAAAGCCCATAGCCTGCTGTCGCAAAGCCGTTGGGAGGGGGTTTCGATCAACTCCCTGCTGATGGAGGAACTGGATCCCTACATCCGCGGCAGCCAAGGCTTCGAAATTGCAGGCCCCGACATCATTCTCACCTCCAAATCCGCCTTAGCCCTTTCCTTGGCAATCCACGAACTCGCCACCAACGCCGCCAAATATGGCGCGCTTGCCACGCCCAGCGGTCAGGTCGCAATCCACTGGTCGGTCACCAATTCCGGCGGCCTTCAACTGTCCTGGACCGAATCCGGCGGCCCGCTTGTCACCGCACCGCATCGTCGCGGCTTTGGCTCAACCTTGATCGAGCGCGCCTTGGCGATGGAAACCGATGGTCATGCGAAGCTGCACTACCTCCCCACTGGCGTGGTCTGCGAGGTTATGCTGCCCCCCGCGTCTCTGTCGCATTTTGACACCACCGGATCTCTCACCCCCATCTCATTCTCCACGCTCCCAGACGCGCCAAAACCGGCCAGCAACGGCATCCGCGTGTTGGTGGTCGAAGACTCATTTATGACCATCAGCTTGTTGGAATTGCTGTTCACAACCATCGGCTGGACAATGGTCGGCCCTGCCTCGCGCGTGCCCAAGGCGCTCACACTGGCCAAAACCGAAAATTTCGACGTCGCTTTGCTCGACGTCAACCTAGACGGTGTCATGGCGTGGGATGTTGCGGCGGAACTGAACGCACGCGGCATTCCATTTTTATTCAGCACCGGCTATGAAATCGCTTCATTACTTCCGATTTCTTTAAAAAATAGCCGATCTATTCGTAAGCCTTACAATGTAACGGAATTGGAAAACACAATTTTAGAAATGATCAAAGCCAATCAAGGGGCGCAGAATATCCAGCGTGCGGGTGGCAGTTCTCACTGAGATCTGCCGCCACCGCGCCATCCCAGCCCCTATCCCACCTTGCCCCCGTCGCCCGCACCGATCAAACTCCGGCAAAATTCAAAACCGGAGGATTGGGCATCATGGATTTCGCGCTCGCACCAGAGATCGACCACACCCGCCTCGCCATCCGCGATTTCGTGCAATCCCGCCTGATCCCGCTCGAAGCCGATCCCGCCTCGTATGACGAGCACGAAAACATCACCGAAGCCCTGCTCGAAACCCTGCGCGCCGAAGCCAAATCCCTCGGCCTGTGGGCGCTCAACATGCCCATCGAACGCGGCGGCCGTGGCTTCAAGCTCGCCGACATCGCGCCCTGCTATGAGGAGATGAACCGCTCCATCTTCGGCCCCGTCGTCTTCAATGCCGCCGCCCCCGATGACGGCAACATGCGCGTCCTGCTCGCTGTTGCCACCGAGGAGCAAAAAACAAAATGGCTCCAACCCATCATCAACGGCGACCTCCGCTCCGCCTTCGCGATGACCGAGCCGGATGGCTGTGGCTCCGACCCATCACTCACCTACACCCGCGCTGAGCGCACCAACACTGGCTACAAAATCTATGGCCGCAAATGGTTCATCACCGGCGCGGGCGTGGCGAAACACTTCATCCTCATCGCCCGCACCGGCGAAGACACCCGCCGCGGCCTGTCCGCCTTCCTATTCCACGCCGACCAACCCGGCTGGCGCATCATCCGCCGCATCCCAATCATGGGGCCGGAAGAACACGGCGGCCATTGCGAGATGGAGTTCGACGGCCTCGAAATCCCGTTCGAAAACCTGCTCGGCAGCGAGGGCGCCGGCATGCGCATCCTGCAAACCCGCCTCGGCCCCGCCCGCCTCACCCACTGCATGCGCTGGACCGGCATGGCCCGCCGCGCGCTCGAAATCGCCTCCGAACACATCGAACAACGCGCCTCCTTCGGCGCCAAGCTGGTCGATCATGAATCAGTGCAAGGCCAAATGGGTGAAGCCGCCCTGCAAGTCCAAATCGGCCGCTTGCTCACCATGAACTGCGCCTGGAAACTCGACCAAGGCGATTACGCCCGCAAAGAAGTCTCCATGGCCAAAATCGTCGTCGCCGACGCGTTGCAAAAAGCCGTCGATACCGCGCTGCAACTCCTCGGTGCCAAGGGCTACTCGAAAGACACCCCCATCGAGTGGATGTATCGCTACGCCCGCCAAGCCCGCTTGGTGGATGGCGCATCCGAAGTGCACCGCATGGTCCTGGCCTCCACGCTGCGCAAAGACGGCATCGGCTTCTTCGACTGGGGTGCCACCCCGCATGGATAAGCCGCGCCTCGCCGCCTTCTTACCGCATGTCGAAATCGGGCAGATGTCACTGCTCTCCGGCGGTGCCATCCAGCAAAATTGGGCGATGGATGTCACCACACAGGGCCGCGCCGAACGCTGGGTCTTGCGCACCGACTCCGCCGCCACCCTCTCCCATTCCCGCCCGCGCGCGGAAGAATACGCATTGCTGAAAGCCGCCTTCGCCGCCGGCGTCACCGTCCCCGAGCCACTATTACTGTGCGAAGACACCGCCATCATCGGCGCACCCTTCTTCATCATGCGCCGGGTTGACGGCATCGCCGCCGGGTTCCGCGTCGTGAAATCCGACACACTCGGCGGCGGGCGCGAGAACGCCGTCCACGCCTTGGGCCAGGAATTGGCACGGATTCACGCAGTGAAATCCGCCCTGCCCTTCCTCGCCCCACACCCGCCAATCCCGCCAATGCTCCGCTTCGTCGCAGAAATGCGCGCCCATCTCGACCAAGGCCGCCGCCCGCGCCCCGTGCTGGAATGGGGATTGCGCCACCTCGAACGCCACGCCCCACCCGCGTCCGACATCGTGCTCTGCCACAACGATTTCCGCACCGGCAATCTGATGCTCAGCGAGCGCGGCGTCTCCGGCGTGCTCGATTGGGAATTCGCAGCCTTCGGTGATCGCCACGAAGATCTCGGCTGGTTCACCGCAAAATGCTGGCGCTTCGGCAGCACACACGAAGCCGGCGGCATCGGCTCCCGCGCCGCATTCTACGCGGGCTACGAAGCCCAATCCGGCATCAAAATTAACGACACCCAAGTCCGCCTGTGGGAGATCGCCGCCACCATCCGCTGGGCGGTGATCGCCATCTCCCAAGCCGAACGCCATCTCTCCGGCATCGAGCAAAATCTTGAATTGGCCCTCACCGGCCATATCGTGCCGGAACTCGAACGCGATATACTGGCCGCAACAACATGACCGAAAACGCAATGGAGGAACCCCAAACCGCCGATCTGCTGGACGCCGCCCGCGCCGCCTTAATCGCGCATGTGGTGCCAGCCTTAGAGGGGGCGGCCAAATTCCAAGCCTTGATGGTGGCCAATGCCATTGCGATCGCTCAGCGGGGGCTGAGTTCAGGGGTGATCGCACCTCTACCGGATGAAGCGGCCTTGTGCGCCGCCATCCGTGCCGGGGCACATGACAACGATACAGCGCTCGCCAAAACGCTGCACGAATACACCGAGGCGCGTTGCCGCATCAGCAGCAAACCCGCCCGTTAACCCTGGGAACCCCCGATGCCGTCCAACATCTACGATCAAGACCTCGACAAAAACCCGGCGAACTACGTCCCACTCTCGCCGATCTCCTTCCTCACCCGCGCCGCCCGAATCTATCCCAACCGCGTGGCAATCATCCACGGCAGCCGCCGCATCACCTACGCCCAGATGTTCGAGCGCACCCGCCGCTTCGCCTCGGTGCTCGCCGGCCTCGGTATCGGTCGCGGAGACACGGTGGCGGTGTTCGCCCCCAACATCCCCGCTCTGCTCGAAGCGCATTACGCGGTGCCAATGACAGGCGGCGTCATCTGCGCCATCAACACCCGCCTCGACGCCGCCAACATCGCCTTCATCCTCCAGCACAGCGAAGCCCGAATCTTCCTGGTGGACCGCGAACTCGCCCCCATCGCCAAAGCCGCCCTGGCGCTGATGGACACCAAACCCCTCGTCATCGGCATCGACGACGAACTCACCACCGCAGGCGAACTTCTCGGCGAAGAATACGAAACCTGGATCGCCCAAGGCTCCCCCGAGTTCCCCATCTCCCTGCCGAATGATGAGTGGGATGCAATCTCGCTGGGCTACACCTCTGGCACCACCGGCGACCCCAAAGGCGTCGTCTGTCACCATCGCGGTGCCTATCTCAACGCGGCTGGCATGTCCCTCGTCACCGAAATGACGCCGCGCAGCGTCTATCTCTGGACACTGCCGATGTTTCACTGCAACGGCTGGACCTTCACCTGGGCCGTTACCATGATCGGCGGCACCCATGTCTGCCTGCGCCGCGTTGATCCCGCGCTGATCTACCCACTGATCGCCGAGCACAAAGTCACCCATATGTGCGCCGCCCCCGTGGTGCTCACCATGCTGATCCACGCCCCGGAAGAAGTGGTCAGCCGCTTTGAGCATCAGGTGAACATCTTCACCGGCGGTGCCGCCCCGCCCACGCCCGTGATCGCGGCAATGGAAAACCGCGGCTTCACCGTGGGCCACGTTTACGGCCTCACCGAAGTTTACGGCCCGCTCACCGTCTGCGTCTGGCAACCCGGCCTCGAAGAACTCAGCGTCGAAGCCCGCGCCAAATTCCTCTCACGCCAGGGCGTTCCACACCAACTCGCCGAAGACGCCCAGGTGATGGACGCCCAGATGCAGCCCGTCCCGTGGGATTCCGAGACGATGGGCGAGCTCATGCTGCGCGGCAACACCGTGATGAAGGGCTATCTGAAAAACGCCCGCGCCACCGAAGCCGCCTTCGCCGGCGGCTGGTTCCACTCCGGCGATCTCGGCGTGATGCACCCCGATTCCTACGTGGAAATCAAAGACCGCTCCAAAGACATCATCATCTCCGGCGGCGAGAACATCTCCTCCCTCGAAGTCGAGGAAGTTCTCTACAAACACCCCGACATCATGGAAGCCGCCGTGGTCGCCGAGGATGACGAGAAATGGGGCGAAGTCCCCCACACCTTCGTCACATTGCGCCCCGGTGCATCGGATGTATCACCCGAAGCCATCATCACCTTCTGCCGCGAGCACATGGCCCGCTTCAAAGTGCCGAAACGCGTCACCTTCACCGCACTGCCCAAAACCGCCACCGGCAAAATCCAGAAATACGAACTGCGCCGGATGCTGCGGGATCGTTTGCGTCAACAATAACGGAACCGCCCCATGCCCCAACCGTCCCACATCTCCAAACTCGGCATCCCCCCCGAAGCCGACCTGCCGGACGACCTCAAAATCATCTGGGCAAAATGCAACGAGAAGCTCGGCTACGTCCCCAACGTGTTCAAAACCCTCAGCCTCAAGCCGCAACGCTTGCGCGACTTCATGCAGATGTTCAACGAGATCATGCTCTCCGAGAGCAGCCTCTCGAAGCTCGAACGCGAAATGATCGCCGTCGTCGTCTCCTCCGCCAACCGCTGCTACTACTGCTTGGTTTCGCACGGAGCCGCCGTGCGCAAGCTCTCCGGTGATCCGCAACTCGGCGAAATGCTGGCACTGAACCACCGCGTGGCCGACCTCGAACCCCGCATGCGCGCCATCCTCGACTTCGCCCACAAACTCACCCTCACCCCCGCCGAGGTGATCGAGGCGGATCGCGACGCATTGCGCGCAGTTGGCCTGACCAGCGAAGACATCTTCGACGTGGCGCAGGTCGTCGGGCTGTTCAACCTCTCCAACCGCATGGCCATTGCGTCGGATATGATTCCCAACGCCGAGTATCACACAACAGCCCGCTGATCCCGTGGGGCGGAAGTGCTGCGCGCCATCCGCCCTACGACCTCAAACTACCGCGGGCATCACCAACCCCGCCTTCTCCGCCCGCGCCTTGAGCATCGGCGCGATCCCCAGATGCAGGCTCACCCCGTTCGCCAACATCATCGCCCGCAATGCCAGCCCGCGCTCCCCCGGCAGCCGCACCCGCTCCACCCCCGGCGCAGGCTTGTTGGCATGCACCGCATTCTCCATCCACCCCGCCTCCCGCAGAAACGCCTCACTGCCACCGAACCGCGCCGGATCAATCAGCAGCACCAGCACCGAAGCGCCCCACTCCTTTGGCTCATCCGCCCGCCCATAGCCCGCCAATGCCGACGTCAGCGCCTCCAACAACAACGCCAACGCATAGCCCTTGTGCCCGGACTCAGTCCCACCCAGCGGCAACAGCGAACCCGGCGGATCCGCAAAATACGCGTTCGGGTCGGTGGTGGGCGTGCCATGCCCATCAATCAGCCACGGATGCGGAAACTGGCGGCCCTCATTGCGCAGCCGGTTGGTCATGCCATTGGTGGTGATCGACATCGACACATCGAGCATCACCGGCCCGCCCGGCGAGGGCCATCCCGCCGCCAACGGGTTCGGCGTGAAAATCCGCTGCGTCCCACCAAACGGGGCCACCGAGCCCACCGAAGGGTCCGAACTCGCCACAATCACCATCTGCCCCGCCTCGGCAGGCGCGCGCAGATATGCCGCCAAGCAGCCAATGTGGCACGAGCGGCGTATCGCCACCGCCGCCATCCCAAACGCCCGCGCACGCGGAGCCGCCTCAGCAATTGCGCGCTGCACCAGCCACGGCCCAGGCAGCCGCTTGCCGTCCCAAGTCTCCACGATCGACGTGCGCGAGATCACCTCCGGCTCGCCACTGCCCACCATCGACCCGCTCAACGCGCCGTCGAGATAGCCCGGCAACAGCGCCAAACCGTGCGTGGTGTGGCCCAGCAGATCGCCCTCCACCAGAAT
>CAIZGT010000488.1 GCA_903932545.1 uncultured Rhodospirillales bacterium | reverse complement strand
TCCATCGTGTAGCGCGAGGCCTGGAAATCCATCATCGCAATCTGGCTGGCGAGCAGGCTGGTTTGCACCCATTGGCCTTGCCCTGAGATTTCCCGCTCCAACAGCGCAATCATAATGCCCTGCGCCGTGAAATGCCCGGTGGTCAGATCGGCAATCGGAATGCCCGCGCGCATCGGCCCGCGCCCCTTCTCGCCGGTGACAGACATAATCCCGCCCATGCCCTGCGCAATCTGATCAAAGCCGGGCCGCATCCGATACGGCCCATCCTCGCCGAATCCAGACATCGATGCGTAGATCAAACGCGGGTTCACCGCCTTCATCACCTCATAGCCGATGCCGAGCCGATCCTTCACATCGGGGCGGAAATTCTCCACCAGAACGTCGGCCCACGCCGCGAGTTCCTTCAGAATCGCCACAGCTTCAGGCTGCTTCAAATCCAACGTGATCGAGCGTTTGTTGCGGTGCAAATTCTGGAAATCGGAGCCAAGACGCGGCCCGCCGAGCTGCACCTTCTCTGAATCCGGCGACTCAACCTTAATCACCTGCGCGCCATGATCGGCAAATTGCCGCACACAGGTCGGCCCAGCGCGGACGCGCGTGAGGTCAAGAATTTTAAAGCGGGCGAGGGCTTGGGCGGTCATATGCGGTCTCTTCTTGCCAGTCCGGACATGGCATGAACTATGGGCGGCGCGGCGGCATCGTGCAAATCGGTGATCAACTGATCAGGAGAGAAAATTGGACACGCTGGTAACACATCGCCCTGAAGATGTCGGCCTCTGCGCCTCGCGGCTCTCCCGGATTGACCGTTGGATGGATGATCTGGTCACCAGCGGCAAATTGCCCGGCGTGAGTGTCACCATCGCCCGACGCGGCCGCGTGGCGTATCAGCGTTGCACCGGGCTGTCCGATATCGCCCGCCAAACGCCGATGTCGGCTGAAACCATCGTGCGCATCTACTCCATGACCAAGCCCATCGCGGTGGTGGCGGCGTTGATGCTGTATGAGCAAGGCCGCTTCCAGCTTGATGACCCGATCAGCCGCTTTTTGCCCTATTTCGCCAATCAGCGCGTCTGTATCGGCGGCAATCGCGGCAAGATGGACACCGCCCCGGCGCTGCGCGACATCACCTTTCGCGACTTGATGACGCACACCTCCGGCCTCAGCTACCATTTCATGTTCGCCACCCTGGTTGATGCCGCCTACCGCGATCAGGGGATCGATTTCCAAACCTCCGATGACAGCTTGGGCGATCTGGTGGAGCGCGTGGCAAAAATCCCGCTGCTCGCCCAGCCCGGGGCAGAATGGAACTACTCCATCGCCACCGACGTGCTCGGCTATCTGGTGCAAGTCATCTCCGGCGAGGATTTCGGCAGCTTTGTCGAACAGCGCATCCTCGCCCCACTCGGGATGACAGACACGCATTTCGTGTTGCCCGAGAACAAACTGCCCCGCTTCGCCGCCAATTACGTGCCCAGCCCCGAGGGGCTGAAACTGCTCGATGACCCTGCCACCAGCCGCTATCTGCTGCCCGGCAAAATCCGCTCCGGTGGCGGCGGGCTGCTCTCCACCGCCGGGGATTATCTGGCATTCGGCCAAATGCTGCTCGGTGGTGGTGCCTATGGCGGCGTGCGCCTGCTTGGCCGCAAAACCGTGGATTTGATGACGAGCAATCATTTGCGTGGCGATATGGCGGCGATGGGCCAGCCGCGCTTTTCGGAAAGCTCCTATGAAGGCGTGGGCTTCGGCCTTGGCGTCTCCGTCACCCTTGACCCCGCCCGCGCCCAACTCATCGGCTCCCCCGGCGAATACGCCTGGGGCGGCGCGGCAAGCACAGCGTGGTGGAACGATCCGGCCGAGGAGATGAGCGTCGTGCTGCTCACCCAGCTCACACCGTCGTCAACATATCCAATTCGCCGGGAGTTGCGGGTCTTGAGCTATCAGGCGCTAACCGACTAGAACAGCCGCATGAAAATCGCTGTTATTATCCCCTGCTACGACGAGGAAGCGGCGATTGCGCAAGTCGTCGCCGATTTCCGCGCGGCGCTGCCATCCGCTGAAATCTTCGTCTATGACAACAACTCGCGTGACAACACCGTCTCCGTCGCCCGTGCCGCCGGGGCCACGGTGCGCACCGAGATGTTGCAGGGCAAGGGCAACGTGGTGCGCCGGATGTTCGCCGATGTGGACGCCGATATCTACGTCATGGCCGATGGTGACGCCACCTATCACGCCGCCTCCGCGCCGGAGATGATCGCGATGCTGATAGACGGCAATCTCGATATGGTGGTCGGCTCGCGCCTGCATTCCGAGGAGGCGGGCGCGTTTCGCCTTGGCCACCAATTCGGCAACCGCGTCCTCACCGGCTGCGTGGCATGGCTGTTCGGCAACCGCTTTGACGACATGCTTTCCGGCTACCGGGTGTTCTCCCGCCGCTTCGTCAAAAGCTTCCCCGCCCTTGCCGAGAGCTTTGAGACCGAAACCGAACTCACCGTGCATGCCCTCGCATTGCGCCTGCCGGTGGCCGAGGTCAAAACCCCCTATGGCGCGCGCCCCGAGGGCAGCACCAGCAAGCTGCGCACCTATCGTGATGGGGCGCGTATTCTCGTCACCATCATCAAGCTGCTGAAATCCGAACGCCCGTTGCTGTTCTTCGGCGTCGGCGGTGGCGTGTTGGCCGCATTGTCGGTGCTACTCGGCATTCCGCTGCTGATCACCTTTATCGAAACCGGCTTGGTCCCGCGTCTGCCCACCGCTCTGCTCTCCACTGGGCTGATGCTGCTCGCCTTTCTCAGCGCCACCTGCGGGCTGGTGCTCGACACCGTCACCCAAGGGCGGCGTGAGATGAAGCGCCTGCATTACCTGGAACTGCCTGCGCCCGGCAGCCTGCGCTAAGGCAGGCGATACAGCACCACGCCAGGATGGCCACTCAGGCGCTCCAGCGTTGTGTCAGACACCACGCCCTTTGGCAGCAAATGCCCCGCAATCAGATGCGCGATGCTCTCCGGTGCGGCGGGCTTGTCCACCACAATCCAATCCGCGCTTGGCTGCGCCATCGCGCCCGTCCGGGTCGGATTGTAGAAAACCAGCGCACCAGATTGCGCCAGATCGGGGGTGACGTGATCACGCACCCCGGCAAATTTCAGCAACAAATCGGCACGTCGCAGTGTTTCTGGATCGGTGTGGATAATGTCCGGGCGGGATAGCGCCTCGGCAACCAGAGCGTTCTCGCCGAACATATAGTTACGATTGTCAATCGCAGCCCCCCCCAGATCGGCCATCAGCAACAACCCGCCCAAGCTCCAAGCCAGCTTTGTGCGCCCACCTTGCCACAGCAGCGCCAGCGCCACGCCCGCCGAGGCGGACACCAGCAGCGAGGGCAGCAAATAATAGCGCGGGATAAGCACCAACTGCCCCCACCACCCAGCTGCGATCAACGTCCAAACCAGGGCGATCACGCCGAGCAGAACCGCCAAGCGCTGCATCGCGCGTGGCACGCGTGACGCCATGAGCAACCAGACCAGAAGCCCAAGCCCAACCGAGAAAATGAGCCCGAAATTGTGGTTGATCAGCAGCATCACCACTGGATCAACCAACGGATGGATTGGCGGTACCCCCGCGCCCTGATCCACCCAGCGGTTGATATCGTTGTCATGGTGGGCGGCGATGTGAAAACTGTAAAACGGGTTGCCCGACATCAGCCAGTAGAACAGCATGTTCGACAACTCAACGAGCAGAAACCCCGCCCCCAGCACGAAATAATACCAGCGTCGCGGCCCAAATCCAGCCAGGAACAGCATTCCCAATCCGGCGATATACAGCACCGTCGTCTCGCGAGACACCATTGCCAGCCCGGTGCTCACGCCCGACAGCAGCAGCAATCGCAGCGTCGTGCGGTCCGCATCGGGGCGCTCGGAGGCCTGATAAAACAGCCAAATTGCCGCGATCAGAAAAAAACACTCGGTCGGATCGAGGAAGGCTTGGCTCGAATTCAGCACAAATTGCGGCGTCATCGCCACCATCACCGTGCCCGCACACATCGCCGGCCGACCCAACGGGCGCAGCAACGCCGCAACCACCAGCAGGGTGGCGAGGCTATAGAGCAGCGTTGGCAGCAACAGCGCCTCTAACCCATCGCCGAGCACGTAATGCGCCAACGCCATCGGCAGCACCAAAGTGTGCCGAAGCCCCCAATGCGTTGCACTCAGATACGGCACATGTTGTAGCCACTGAGAAGATTCGGCCCAATAGATGCTGTCATCGGAGCCGAGAAAACCTTCCCAGAACACATGACGCAAAATCATAAAGCCGCTTAAAATCAGCAAAATATAGAAGATATCAGCAGATATTTTTCGCGTGGTATTGATGGCGTTGGACGGCACCACGGCAAAATTCTCCAGCCATTGGCGCACATCACCGCCAATCGAAATTTGTGGCGGGTTCATACCATGCAGCGAATCAGGCTGCAAAGTTGAACGCAGCCGTCGCGCGTTTAAACCGGCTTTGCCTCTGGCGCCCAGCCAGTCAGCATCGCCAGCCGCAGCCGCGCACTCAACGAACCGTCATCGGCGGTCATGCTGGCAATCGCCATTGGGAACAGCGCCGAGGGTGGCACAATGCGGCTGCGCGCAATGATGGCGTTGCTCTCACCAGCGGCTTGCAGATCGCGCAGCAGATTGAACGGCGTGGCGTAGCGCAACTCTATCTCCTCTGCATCGGCCACCGGCAGAGCAAAACCCGCGCGTTGCAGCAAGGCCGCACCGTCGCGCAGATCAGGGAACGGGGCCACGCGCGGGCTCGCCCCATCACGCAACGCCGCCTCTGCCTCGGTCAACGCGCTGCGCAGGCGATCCAGCGTGCCCAACACCGGCAGGCTTGCCAGGAACAGCCCGTCCGGCTTGAGCACGTGTCGGATCTGGATCAGCGCGCCGGGCAAATCATTCACGCCGTGCAGCGACAAATTCGCCACCACCAGATCGAAACTGCCAGCGGCAAATGGCAGAAATTCCTCATCGGCAGCCACCACGAGGCCGCCATTGCGCACCGCCATGTTCGGCGACAAATCGCTGCTGATCACCGCAATTCCGCGTGCGCGCAGCATTGGCGCCACCACACCACGCCCGCCGATATCCAGCGCGAAGCTGAAGCGATGCGTGGTGTCATCCAGCCGGTCCAGCAGCCGCTCGGCCACGTCCTGCAACACCGGCTCGACCGCGGCCACTTTCGCGGCAGCGCGGTCGCGGTGGCGACGCAGGGCAAGGCGGTCGAAGATCAATGCGCTCATTGATGCTGATGTGACGTGTGATTGGCTTGGTGCCAAGCCCTGATCGCAGGCAGGCTGTGCGGATGCAGATCGCCTGGGCAAAACATCTCGGCCTTGCCGTGCTGGATGCACTGCTGCCGCCGCAATGCTTGGTGTGTGACCAAGGGGTTGCGGCGCAGGGGCAACTCTGCGCGGCCTGCTTTCGCGGCATCAGCTTCATCACCGCTCCGTTCTGCCAACGCTGTGCGGTGCCGATGGTGCATGCCGGGCAAGCGGTGGCGGGCGTCTGTGCACGCTGTGTTGAGAACCCGCCGAATTGGAACAACGCCAGGGCGGCGATGCGCTATGATCCAAACAGTCGCCGCCTGATTCTACCGCTGAAACACGCGGATCGCACCGACCTCGCCGCCCCACTGGCGCAGATGATGCGCCGCGCAGGCGCCGATATTCTGGATCAAGCCGACCTGCTGGTTCCTGTGCCCTTGCATCCATCACGCTTGCGCATGCGGCGCTACAATCAAGCGGGATTGCTGGCCCGTGCCTTGGGCCATCACACCAAGCTTGCAGTCCGGCTCGACGCTTTGGTTCGGCTGCGTGCCACCTCCCGGTTGGCCGACCTAAACGCTCAGCAGCGCGCCTCGGTGGTGTCGCATGCCGTCGCCCCGCGTCGTGGTGCCGCGGCGGATTTGGCGGGTCGTCACGTGGTGCTGATTGATGACGTACTCACCTCCGGTGCCACGGCCGCTGCCTGCACCTCCGCACTGCTCGCCGCGGGTGCGGCAAATGTGGACGTGTTGGTGGCCGCACGAGTGCCAGACCCGCGTCTGAAATAGCCATCCAGTCTTGTCATTTGCGCAAGGAGGCCCGATTTCTAACAGATTGTTTGGAAATCGGAGTCCGCATGCCCGAAGTCGTGATCTACACCCAAGATTGGTGCCCCTATTGCGTGCGCGCCAAAACCATTCTGGGCAAGAAGGGCGCAACCTTCACCGAAATCGACGCCCCCGGCGGCAGCGCGGCCCGCGCGGAAAGCGCGGCGCGCAGCGGTCGCACGTCGGTTCCGCAAATTTTTATCGCGGGCAAGCATATCGGCGGCTGTGACGATCTGGTGGCGCTCGACCGTGCCGGACAGCTCGATAAGTTGCTCGCCACAGCATGACAGCATGATCCACTACAACCTCGTTTGCAGCCACGCGCATGAGTTCGACGGCTGGTTCGCCAGTTCCAGTGGGTTCGACCAGCAGGCGGCGGCCGGCCTGGTGGCGTGTCCGGCGTGCGGCGACACTGGTATTATGCGCGGTTTGATGGCGCCTTCCGTGCCGCGTAAGGCCAATTCAATGCCAGTGGCACAACCCGCGCCGCCGCCAGCGGCGAAGGCTGCGGCAGAGAATGTGCCGGACCAAGTTCGCGTCGCGCTGCAGCGGTTGCGCGCGGAAGTGGAGGCGCATTGCGATTACGTGGGTGACCAATTCGCCGACGAAGCCCGCCGGATCCACAACGGTGAAAGTGAAACGCGCGGCATCTATGGCGAAACCACACCAGAAGAGGCGGAGTCGCTGGCGGAGGATGGCATTGCGATCGCAAAAATCCCCTGGGTGCCGCGCGCTGATAGCTGACGAGCGGCTCTGCGCTAAAGCGTCATCCCCTTCGCCTGCGCCGCAATCTGAGCGCGATCAAAGCGGTTGATATCGTCAATCAGGTCGTTGGTGAACAACGCCGAAGGGTCCGGGATTTTCGCCGTCGTTCCGGTGTAGGCGGTGGCGATTTTCCACGCATCCAAGCCACTCGCCCCCATTCTCTGATCCGCCGCCCCCGCAGGCGCGAACCATTTCGGCGCGCGACGGCCCACAATCGTGCGGGTTTCCGCCAAGGCCTGGTCTTCGGGAATGCCTTTCGGCTTGCTCTCCGGATACAAATCCCAGTGCAGCTTGATCGCCACATCCATATTGGCGGCCACGAACACCGTGGATTTCGCCATCGCACGGAACAGCCCAACATACTCCGCCCGCGATTTCGCCAAACGCTCGCGATTGACGCCATACGTCGCGCCGAACAGCTTTTGCGTCATCGGGGTGCTGGGCAGATAGCGCAGCTTGAACCCGGCGAGTTCAATGCGCGCATCCTCGCCATCCCAAATCGCCAGCGCATCCACCCGCCCGCGATACAGCGCATCCCCCGCCGGGCCACCATTGCCGACCGAGATCCACTCAACATCATTGTCCGGGTCCATCCCGATCTCAGCCATTGAGCCGCGTGCGCCGAAATAGCCGGTGTCGCCGGTGTTGCGGATGCCGATCTTCTTGCCCTTCAGATCGCGCAAGCTCTGCACCGGACTGTCCGGCTTCACCGACACGTCCCAATACGCCTGTGGACACCATTCATAGGCGCACACCACATCCAGCCTGGGGTTTTTGGCAAACACCGGCAAGAACGTCAGCGCGTTGATGGTGGCAAAATCCACCGCCCCGGTGGCCAGCGCCTGCATGGTTTGCGAGGAGGAACTCATATTCACCACCTCCAACGCGATCCCTTCAGCGGCGTAATAGCCAAGCTTGGGGTGCATCCCGATGGTGGCGAACGAGAGTTGCGGATCCACAATCCCCGCCGCATTGCCGAGTTTCATCGACACATCGGCAGCCCGTGCCACCGAGGGCAGAATGGCGGCACTGGCGGTGAGGGCAGCGAATTGGCGACGGCTGATCATGCCTGTTCTCCCGGTTTGAGAATATCTTCCAGCCAATCCCACATCGCATGCACACCGATGGTCACGTTGTCGATCTGGCAATGGTGGTAGCCGCCTTCCTCACGCGTGAAGAGGCGAAGGGTCTTGTTCGTCGAGCCCACCGCATCGAAGCATTGATGTGCAAACTCCAGCGGGATCTGCTCGTCACCCTCGCCATGCACCATCAGGAACGGGCAGCGCATCTTTTGCACAATACCGTCGAGCTTGAAGGCTTTCAGCTTCTCCATCGCCGCCTCTTTGCTCTGCACCCCCAAAATCCACATCAAATGATGCGGCGGCACCGACAGCGAGGGGTTGCCGCTCGCTGCAATCCGGTCGAAACGCGATTGCCACGTCGCCTCATAATCCCACTGCGCGCCCCAGGCGATGCAGCAGGCGAAACGCGGCTCAAGCGCGGCGGCGCGCGGGGCATAATAGCCGCCCAAGCTGATCGCCATCACCCCGATGCGGTTCGCATCGATCTCGGGGCGCGCGGCGAGCCACTCATAAACCGGCGTGGCGTATCGCTCGGTCTCGGCAATCAGCGGCAATCCGCGAAACCGGATCGCCTCACCATTGCCGGGGCCATCAACAATCAAGCAGGCAATGCCCCGCGCCACCAAATCGCGCACGCCTTTGAAATACTGAATTTCCTTCGTCACATCGAACCCGTCGAAATACACCATCGCCGGGGCTGGATCGCTGCGCGCCACTGCCGGATTGGCATGCACCAGAATCGCGGGCAGCGTGGTGCCTTCGTAGG
>CAIZGT010000487.1 GCA_903932545.1 uncultured Rhodospirillales bacterium | reverse complement strand
GCATTGCTGCGCTGGCTGGCGCTGATGACCGCCTTGCCGGTGGGGCTGCGGTTGATTGTGGCGAAATTCCTGCAAGCCTTGCTCTACGGCCCGCAAATGGCACGGCATCCTGAACGGTGAAGTGGGCTGCAACGCAGGTGCAGCAACGGATTTTCTCGCACATGCGCGGGCTATGGTGTATGGTTCCAGCCCCTGAAACGCCTCCGGGAGGTTCCGATTTTGGTCGGGATGACGGCACAAAGGCGGATGGAGCGGATGTTGGACCGCCCAAACCGCGAACAGGATTGGCTCGCTAACCCCGTGGTCTCTTTTGCCGCACTCTGTGCGCTGGGCGGATACGCCGCCTTGTTCGCGCTGGCGGTGCTGGGAATGCTATCGGGGTTCTATTCGCTGCACTGAAGCGTCAGATTCCGTCACCACCGATGAACACGTCGCTCATCGCGTGGCGCAGATCCACCGCATGCGCGTCGAGCGCTGAGCCGCTGCGCTGGCGCGGGCGGGGGAGTTCGACTGACAGGTCGCGGATGACGCGCGCGGGTTGGCCGCCGAGCATGATCACGCGGTCGGCCAGATACACCGCTTCGTTCAGATCATGGGTGACGAAAATGATCGTCGCCCCGGTTTCGCGCCAGATTCGCAGCAATTCGTCTTGCAACAGATCGCGGGTGATCGCGTCCAGCGCGCCGAATGGCTCATCCACCAACAGCACGTCTGGCCGCACCGCCAAAGCGCGGGCGATCCCCACGCGCTGGCGCTGACCGCCGGACAGTTGATGCGGCCATTTGCCGCTTTGGTCGGGCAGACCGACCAGATCGAGGGCAGACTTCGCACGAAGCTGCCGCTCGGCTGAGGTGAGGCCGAGCCCTTCCAGCCCCAACGTGACATTGCCCAGAACACGCCGCCACGGCAGCAAGCGCGAGTCCTGAAACACGAATGACACGGCGCGCCGCCCGGTTTCGCCGCGGGAGAGCAGGCGCACGCTGCCCGCCAACGGGCGGATCAGTCCGGCGATCACCCGCAACAACGTGGATTTGCCAACGCCGGACGGTCCCACCACCGCGATGAAATCCCCACGCTTGATTGACAGCGACAAGCCTTCGAGCACCGGCTTGCCGTTGCCAGCAAAGCCAAAGGCGATGTTGTCGAGTTGTAGGATTGGCTTGCTCACGGTGTCCATGCGAGCAGCCTCCGCGATATCCAGGAAAACCCCGCGTCACTGAGCGCGTAGAGCAGGGCGATGGTGAGCATATAGACCACCAGCACATCGGTTGCGAGCAGACCGGCGGCATCGCTCATGCGCTGGCCGACGCCTGCAACGCCGAATAATTCGGCGGCCACCACCGCCATCCAGCCTTGGCCCAGGCCGGAGCGCAGACCGGCGAGGATGCCGGGGGCGGCACCGGGGAGCACGATTTTGGTCAGGCGTGGGATCAGGCCACCTTGGCCGAAGGCGTCGGCGACTTCGAGCAGGCCGGGATCAATCGCGCGCACGGCGGCCATGGCGGCGAACACGTTCACCCAGAACACACCGATGGCGATGATGAAAGCGGCCGCACCCTCGGAGGCACCAAACCAGATCAGCGCAAACGGAATCCAGGCCAGCGGCGGGATTGGTCGCAGCAGCCGCATGATGCCGGATGTTGCGGCTTCGAGATGCGCAGATAGCGCTGTGGCCATGCCGAATGCGACGCCGAGGGCGCTGCCGAGCAGCAGACCGAGCAGGTAATGGCCCAGGCTTGCTTTCACCGATGCCAGCCAAAACCCGTTGCGCAGTTCACTGATGAACGCATGTGGCACGGCAGAGGGCGGCGGCACCAGATTGCGCGGCAACAGCCCGGCCTGAACTGCGCCCTCCCAGGCGCCAAGGAAGACGATCAACCCCGCCAATGTCCAAAGTGCCGGGCGTGCCGGAGTGCCGCCCTTCATTTTGCGTCGGGCTTCAGCGCGTCATACAGCGAGGTGTCGAACAACTCGGCCATCGGCACGGTTTTGCCGAGCGAGCCGATTTGGACTTGATAGGTGCCGAGCTTCTCTGAGGAGGCTTCGATCAAATGAGGGTCGGCGATTACATGCATCGCAGGCGAGCGGAAGGCGTGTTCGAGTGTCTCTTGTGAGATCAGCCCAGCCCCAAGCAGCTTCAGCGTGTTACTTGCCGCGCGGTTGGGGTCGGCGGCGATCAGCTTGGTTGCGCGCACATGCAGCGCCACCAGCGTTTCAGCGGCGGGGCGAGAGGCTTTGATGAATGACTCGCGCATGCCCAGGATCGAGCCGGGCTGGTTGGGGAACATCTGCCCGCCGGTGACCAGCACGCGCGCGGACGGCACGCGTTCCTGCACCACAGTCAGGATTGGCTCCAGCACGGAGGCGGCATCGGCTGAACCGGCGAGCAAAGCCTGTTGCACCCTATCTTCGCCCACGCCGAGCACTTGGACATCCTCGGGCGCTACATGCGCCACCTCGTTCAGCCAATAGCGTAACACGGTGTCTGGCACCGAGCCTTTCGGCAGGGTGGCGATGCGCACCGGATGGCCTGAACTGCGATGGAAGGCGGCGAAGGCGTCGGCGGGTTTGGCGGTGGCGGTGAAGGCTGCGGCGAAGTCTCCCAAGCCGATCAGGCTGCCTTGCCCCACGCCGTTTGCCGCCACCACGCGCAAATCCAGCCCGCTGGCGCGCGCCACCATCGCCGGGCCGATGCCGACATAGGCGACATCGTAGCTGCCCGACGCCAGCGCCTGAACCATCGCCGGACCAGAGGAGAAGCGGGTGAGTTGCAGGTCAATCCCGGCTTCTTCCGCCCAACCCTCGCCCATGATGACGAAGAGCTGCGCCATCGGCAGGATGGGAATATAGGCGACCTTCACGCTCAGCGTTGCGGCCTTGGCGTGGCCCAGAGGAAGTGCTGCGGACGCGGCTAAGCTCAGGGCAATGCGGCGTGACAGGGTGGGGGCGGCAGACGACACTGTTCGTTCCTGATCATCAACGCGGTGGTGGCTGGTTATCGCTCAATAGGGCGCTTGGCCAAGAAAATTACCTTGCGGCGAATAGCGGCACACGAGGATGTCGAATTGCGCGTTGCTGGCAATCGCGCAGCCAACGGACGTGGTGATGCGCCATACCATTTGAGTGTAATGCCCGACATGGACAAAATCATCCTCCCAGCGATGCGCGCGGCGGAAGGCGGTTTTCTCGGCGGCCCAGGTGTTGATCATCTGCTCGACGGAGAAATAGCCTCGGCTGCCCATCCACAGATTTTCACCTTCGCCATTGCTTGGCTCGCCGTGACTGCCCCAATGCTCCAACGCATTGATCTGCGCCAGATGTTGCGCCCAACGCCCGGCATCGGCGGCCAATCTCGCGTCCCACCGCAACGGCTGGACGCCAATTTCGGCGCGGGTGGCGTTGTGGGCGGCGAGGATATGGGCGGCGAGGTCGCGCGGTGGTTCGGCGTGGGCGGGGGCGATGCACAGGCAGATGATCGAAAGCGTGGCAAATCGTTTGAAGTAGCTGTGTGTCATAAACATTCCCCGCTGCCACATGCCCAGCCGATGGGGCGTTGCGCGCGACCAACTGCGCCATAATCGCGGCAATTCGATGATCGCCACGCCGTGTGCCTTGCGCAGGCCATGTTTGGCGGTCAATACGCCGTGATGCAGAGCCAGAACCCGCGCGTTGAGATCAGGTCCCTCACCGGTATGCGCGGCATTGCGGCGGTTTGGGTGATGGTGGGGCATTATTTCGGCGAGATGCCGGCGCCCGCGCTGTTCCATAGCGTGGCCGCGCATATGTATTTGGCCGTAGATTTTTTCATGGTGCTGAGCGGGTTTGTGCTGGCGCTGACCTATGAGGCGCGTTTCTCCCCGCGCATACGATGGCAGGACTATACCCGTTTTGTGCGGCACCGCGTCGCGCGGCTGTTCCCGCTGTATCTGCTGGTGACCAGCTTCTGCTGGGTTATGATGAGCCTTGGCGTCGGTGATAATTCCTCCACGCAAACACTGCCCGCGGTGGTGTTGAATTATCTGATGGCGCAATCCTGGTGGTGGCCGGATGACAGTATCAGCGGGACCGGATGGTCACTCAGCATTGAGTGGGGGCTGAATCTGCTGTTTCCGCTGTTTGTGGTGCTGTTGCTGCACACGCGGCGGCGCTGGGCGTGGGGGTTTGGCGTGGCAGCTTTTGCCGCGCTGGCGTTGCAGGCGGTGTTTGACGGCCAGATCAGCAGTGATCAGGCGATGTTGGGGGCGATTGACTGGTATTATGTGCCGGAATCGCTGGTGCGGTGTGGCAGCGAGTTCGTGCTTGGCATGCTGTGTTGGCGGATGCGCCCGCAACTATCCGTTCTATCCCGCGACAGGGCGCAATGGGCGTTGATCGCGGCGTTGTTGCTGGCTGTGCTGTCACCGCATCTGGACGTGCTGT
>CAIZGT010000486.1 GCA_903932545.1 uncultured Rhodospirillales bacterium | reverse complement strand
CATAGTCTGCCACGGACTCGATCTCAGCGGGCTTGAGCAGGCCATCAACGCCGAATTTCGGCATCTGGCTGTCACGCGCTTGCTCTTGGCCGCTGCGGATGCCGTAGATCAGGGTTTGCTGAATGTCTTCCAACTTGCCGCCCCAAATCCATGCCCCTGCCGCCAACGCCGGGTAGCCCACCGCGCCTGCACCGCCGGCGCCATGGCAAGGCTGGCAGTTGTTGGCGAAGGTGATGTGTCCGGCGGTCTGTGCTGCGGCGAGCAGAGCCGGATCCTTGCGGATTTCGTCAAACGATGCCGCGGCCACCTTGTCCATCACCACGCCGCGCTGTGCCGCGTATTCATGCACGTCTGCAGTCACTTGGTTGCGCGTCGAAGTGCCCAGCAGACCGTGGATGTAGTTCCGCCCGTAAGGGAACGACGGCATGAACACCATCCAGATGAAGGCCCACACAATGCAGGCCAGCCACGTGTAGAGCCACCATTTTGGCAGTGGGGTATTGAGTTCCTTCAAACCGTCCCATTCATGGCCGGTGGTGTTGGTGCCGGTATGTTCGTCGCGCTCAATATGTAATGTCATGGATCAGCCTCCTTGCCGATCGTCATCAAGGGGAAGTTGCGCATGCTGTTGCAGGTGTTCACGACGTGACGGCCAGTAGGTGGTGATGAAGATGAGCACAAAGACCACCATCATCACCACCACGCCGTAGTGCCGCGCCCAGGCTGCGAATTGCGCAAAGTCGCTCATTGCTGCGGGTTCTCTGCTGCGGGATCGGCGAAATCGACCATCGTGCCGAGGACCTGCAAATAGGCCACCAGCGCATCCAGTTCGGTTACCGTCCGGCCATTGCCAACCACCAGATTGGCCTTTGGATAGCGCTTCATCAGCTCGGCCGTGTCCGCACCCGGCGTTGCCTGTGCCTCCAGATCCGCCCGTGCCTGCGTCACTTCCTCATCGCTGTAGGGGACGCCGACGATCCGAAGAGCTTTGAGATGATCGGCGATGTTGTCGTATTTCAGCTCGTTGGTGGCCAAGAAGCCGTAGCGCGGCATGATGCTCTCTGGCACCAACGATTGCGGGTAGATCAAATGGGCATAGTGCCAATCGTTGGAATACTTCCCACCCACACGCGCCAAATCAGGCCCGGTGCGCTTTGATCCCCATTGGAACGGATGGTCATACATGCTCTCAGCCGCAAGGCTGTAATGGCCGTAACGCTCCACCTCATCACGCAGCGAGCGAATTTGCTGACTGTGACAGAGGTAGCATCCTTCGCGGACGTAGATATTGCGCCCCATCTGCTCAAGTGGCGAGTACGGGCGCACGCCTTGGACGTGCTCGACTGTGGTTTCGATGGTGAACAGCGGCACGATTTCAACCAGACCACCGATTGACACCGTTAGAACTGCGAGGATCAGGAGTAGAAATGCATTCTTCTCAATGATCGCATGGGAAAAGCCTTTCGACATCGGATTACTCTCCCGCCACGATGGCTGCATTTGGCAGCATGTTGGCTGCCGGGCGCGGGCCACGGATCGTCATGAACATGTTGAAAGCCATCAGAATGGCGCCGCTGAGGAAGAACACACCCCCAAGCAAGCGGATGATCAGGAACGGATGGACAGCAACAACCGATTCCACGAAAGAATATTGCAGGAAGCCATTGGCGTCATACGCACGCCACATCAGGCCTTCCATAATACCCGCAACCCACACCAAGATAATGAAGAACATAACCAGGTTAGAGAAAAACATCCCCGTCCAAACATCGAAACGCATATCTTTAATAGCTCCAGTCTTCTCTATAGCTTGAGCT
>CAIZGT010000485.1 GCA_903932545.1 uncultured Rhodospirillales bacterium | reverse complement strand
TGGAACGAGCCGCCCGGCTCGATCACCGTCACCTTCGCCTCTTGCACGAGCCCGGCCTCACCGAGCTTGCGGCGCAAAACCGATGCGGCGAACGGGGTGGCGAAGATCGGGCAGCGCAATTGCCGCCACAGATGCGCCACCGCGCCCACATGGTCCTCATGCGCATGCGTGATCACCAGCCCAAGCAGGCGCTCGCGCCGTTCAGCGATGAACGCCGGATCTGGCATCATGATTTCAACTTCAGGATGCTCTGAGCCACCAAAGCCGATGCCGCAATCGATGGCGATATATTGGCCATTGCTGCGGTAAAGATTCAGATTCATCCCGATCTCGCCCGTGCCGCCAAGCGGCAGGAAGGCTAGGTCATCGCCTACGAAATTCATTTTATACTTTCAACGTCTAGGTCGTCACAGGTTTGGTGGTGGTCGCATCGAGCCTCAAGTGAACATCAATCACTCTCGGCGATGCGCCCGCGTTCTTTGCTTAATGTGGGGATGGGGTTGCGAACTGCCAACAGGCGCAAACCATCCAAGGTGAGATCAGGGGCGATGGTCTCAATTGCCGTCGTCCCCTCAGCCAAAAGAGGGGCCAAACCGCCGGTGGCAATCACCTTCAAATGGTCGCCGTATTCGGCTTGGATGCGCGCGACCAACCCCTCTATCAGACCAACATAGCCCCAATACACGCCAGACTGCATTGCTGGGACGGTAGAGCGGCCAATCACCGCTTGCGGGCGGCCGATACCGATGCGCGGCAAACGTGCGGCGGCTTTATGCAGTGCCTCGATTGACAGGTTGATGCCGGGCGCAATGATGCCGCCGAGATAGGCTCCGTCTTTGTCCACCACGTCAAACGTCGTCGCTGTGCCGAAATCGATCACCACCAGCGGGCCGCCATAGGCCTGGTGCGCGGCAAGTGAGTTGAGCAAGCGGTCGGCACCCACCTCATCGGGGTTATCGATTTTGATCTCGAAGCCCCAATCGAGACGGGCGCGCGCCACCAGGGGCTCCACGTCAAAATAGTCGCGGCAGAGGCGGCGCAAATGATACAGTGCTGCTGGCACAACGGTCCCAATCACCGCGCGCATTATGCTCTCGCGCTTGATGCCAGACATGCTGAACAGGCTAATCAACCACACCGCGTATTCGTCGGACGTGCGCTGATCATCCGTCGCAATCCGCCAGCGACCGATCCAGGTCTCGCCGTCATGCACGGCGAAGACGATATTGGTGTTGCCCGCATCGACAACCAGCATCATGTCACGGTGCCCTCTGCCTGCGGTGTTATCCAAATCTCACCACTTGTGAACGTCTTGGCCTGTCCGCCGATATTGAGCAACAGGCTACCGTCATCGGCCAGCCCCGCAAATGCACCGCAATGCTGATGATCGCCCTGGCGCAGAGTCATCGCAGCCCCAAGCGGCAAAGCATAGGCGAGCCAAGCCGCGCGGATAGGAGCCCAGCCCTGGACGGCTTGCACCCCGCGCCAATACGCGAGACGCGCGAGCACGGCTTGGGCCGCGTCATCTGGCGAGAGCGCGCCTTTGAGCGACGCGGCCTTACGGTCGTCAAGCTCTGGCGCATGCGCGAGGTTGAGGCCGACGCCGATCACCACGAAATCCAGTGCGTCGCCAGCGGCCTGGGATTCGACGAGAATGCCGCCCAACTTCATGCCGTGCCACAAAATATCGTTCGGCCATTTCAGCACGACACCAAAGGCTGCGAGCGCCTCAGCCACCGCCACGCCCGCCAGCAGCGCCCACATGCCCACGTCACGCAGTTTCGTCGCAGGCCGCAGCAATACCGACAGCGACAGGTTGCCGGGTGGCGCGATCCAACCCCTGCCCCGGCTGCCACGCCCGGCGGTTTGCTGGCGCGCCATCACCGCCAATCCCTCTGGTGTGCCCGCGAGGCCTTGCTCGCGGCACGCATCCGAGGTGGAACCCAGCGTCTCGTGAACCTCTAGCCGCCAGATGGCGACAGAGCCGCTTGTCACCCGAAGATCGCTTTCGCCGCCGCCCCAGCCGCCGCAACGATTGGCGCTGGGAAGATGAAGAACATTGTGGTGAAGATCGCCCCTGCCCCAGCCACCAGCGACAACGATGCCGGTTGCGCATCAAAGCGCGGTGCGGCCGGGTCGAAATACATAACCTTGATGATGCGGATATAATAGAACGCGCTGACCGCCGACGCCGCCATGCCGATGATCGCCAACGTCCACAGGCCGGAATTCACTGCGGCAATAAAGACAAAATACTTGCCGATGAAGCCCGAGAACGGCGGAATACCCGCCATCGAGAACAGGAATATCGTCAGTGCCGCCGCCATGCCGGGGTTGGTTTTGCCAAGGCCGCCAAGATCGGCAATCCGCTCCACCGAACGGCCACCGCGACGCATGCCGATGATGCAGGCGAACATGCCAGCATTGGTGAACACGTAGCTGACCAGATAGATCAAAATCCCGCGCAGGCCGATGGCGCTACCAGCGGCAATACCAACCAGCAGATAGCCCATATGGCCAATCGACGAATACGCCATCAGGCGCTTGATATTGCCTTGGCCCATCGCCGCAAACGCGCCGAGCAACATCGAGGCGATGGAGATCAGGATCAGCACACTCTGCCATTGCGCCAGCAAATGGCCAAAGGGGGAGAACATCACGCGGGCAAACAACGCCATCGCCGCCACTTTCGGCGCCGATGCCATGAAGCTCGTAACTGGAGTGGGCGCGCCCTCATACACGTCCGGCGTCCACATATGGAACGGTGCGGCCGAGACCTTGAAGGCGAGGCCAGAGATCATGAACACAATGCCCACCACCAGTCCGGCGGAAACCTTCTTTGGGTCGGCCAATGCGTCCGCGAGAACCGCGAAATCCATCGTGCCACTGAACCCATAGACCAGGGAGATGCCATACAACAGCAGGCCGGATGCGAGTGCGCCGAGCACGAAATACTTCAGACCGGCTTCCGAACTGCGCAGATCGTCGCGCGCAAACGCTGCGAGCACATAAATCGCCAGCGCGTTGAGTTCCACGCCGAGATACAGCGTCATCAAGTTCGACGCCGACACCATGATCAACATGCCGATTGTGGCATAGAGCACCAGCACCGGAAATTCGAAGCGGCGGAGGTTCTCGTGCTCGTTGTAATCGAGCGAGACGATGATCCCCAGGCCCGAAGTCGCCAAGATCAAAACCTTAACGAAAAGTGCGAATGGGTCAGCGATGAACTGCCCATGGAAACCCAGGCCGCCCGAGCCGTTCAGCACCAGCGCCGCAGTTACCACGAAAGCGCCAATGGTCAGCATTGAGCACAGATGAAAGCAATCCTGCTTGCGCAGAACGCCAAATACCAGAATGGCCATGCCGAGAAGGGCGAGCACGATTTCCGGCAGAGCGAGTGTCCAGTTCATCAGCGCACAACCCCGGCCAGCTTGGTGGTGGCGGCAAGTGCCGCCTGATGATGGTCAACCAGTGAGGCGACCGTCGCGTCAAAGAACGAGGTGAAGCTAGAGGGATAAACCCCCATCCACAGCGTGAGGATCACCAGCGGCGCGAAGACCACAATCTCGCGCGCGCTGAGATCGAGCATCCCCATCAGGTCGGGCTTGTTCAGCACACCGAAGATGACGCGGCGATAAAGATACAGCATGTAAACCGCGCCCAAGATCATTCCAGTGGCACCGAGCAGCGCCAGCCAGAAGTTGACCTTGAACGATCCGATCAGCACCAGAATTTCACCAGCAAACCCCGCTGTGCCCGGCAAGCCGATGCTCGCCATCGTGAACAGCATGAACGCCAACGAATAGACCGGCATGATCTTGGCCAACCCGCCGTAACGCGCAATCTCGCGCGTATGAAGCCGGTCATAAACCACGCCCACACAAAGGAAGAGCGCACCCGCAACCACGCCATGCGACAGCATCTGGAACAATGCGCCCGACAAGCCTTGCACATTGAAGGTGAAGATCCCGATCGTAACCACGCCCATATGGGCGACAGACGAATAAGCGATCAATTTCTTCATGTCGGTCTGCGCGAAGGCAACCAGCGAGGTGTAGACCACCGCCACCACCGACAGCGCATAGATCACCGGCGCAAAATACTCGGACGCCAGCGGCAACATCGGCAGCGAAAAGCGCAGGAAGCCGTATGCACCCATTTTCAGCAACACGCCTGCTAGGATGACCGAACCACCCGTTGGCGCCTCCACATGCGCATCCGGCAGCCAAGTGTGCACCGGCCACATCGGCATTTTCACCGCAAATGACGCGAAGAAGGCCAGGAATAGCCAGGTTTGCATCGATTTTGGGAAATTGGTGTGCATCAGCGTCACGATGTCGGTCGTCCCGGTCATGTTCCAAATCGCCAGAATGGCGAGCAGCATCAACAACGAACCGACCAGCGTGTAGAGGAAGAACTTGAACGCTGAGTAAACCCGGCGCGGACCACCCCAGATGCCGATGATCAGATACATCGGGATGAGCACACCCTCAAAGAACATGTAGAACACCAGGAAATCGAGCGCGCAGAACGTGCCGATCATCATGGTCTCCAGCACCAGGAACGCCACCATGTAATCCCGCACGCGGGTGGTGATGCTCTCCCAACTTGCCAGGATGCAAAGCGGTGTCAGCGCGGTGGAGAGCAGCACGAACAGCACCGAAATCCCGTCCACACCCATTTTATAGGTCAGGCCGACTTCTGGCATCCATGCCACGCTCTCGACGAACTGGAAGCCGCCATTGCTGCGGTCAAATTTCTGCCAAAGCACGAGGGACAGCACGAACACCACAAGCGATGTCCACAGCGCGGTCCAGCGCGCATTCGAGGCGCCCGTGGCCTCATCGCCGCGCACCGAGAGGATGATCGCCACCCCCACCAACGGCAGAAAGGTGAGCAGCGAGAGCAGCGGGTATCCGAGGTCGGTCATGATATCACCGGAACAGGAGATAGACGGCGACCAGGACAACGAGCCCGATCAGCATCGTGAAAGCGTAATTGGCAATCGAGCCGGTTTGCAGCTTCA
>CAIZGT010000484.1 GCA_903932545.1 uncultured Rhodospirillales bacterium | reverse complement strand
GGGGTTGCTGGCGAACAACTCAAGCGTGTTGCCTACATGATGACGCATGAGAAGCCCGCCACGCTGATCTGGTGCATGGGGGCCACACAGAAAACCGTCGGCACCGCCAATGTCCGCGCCTACTGCATTCTGCTGCTCGCCACCGGCAACGTGGGCGCTCCTGGCACTGGTGCCAACATCTTCCGTGGCCACTGCAACGTGCAGGGTGCAACCGATGTGGGCCTCGATGTCACCTCGCTGCCGTTCTATTATGGCCTGCTAGAGGGCGCTTGGCGGCATTATTCCCGCGTTTGGGAAGTGCCGTACGAGTACCTGCAAAGCCGCTTTGACGGCGATACGCCCGCCGATAAAAAGAAGATGATGGAAACCCCAGGCATCCCCACCACGCGCTGGTTTGATGCCGTGCTGGCCAAGCCGGGTGAGATCGCGCAGCGCAATCCTGTCCGCGCGATGATGGTATTCGGCCATGGCGGCAATACCGTCACCCGCATGCCCGAGATGGTGAAGGGTTTGGAGGCGCTCGACTTGATGGTTGTCGCCGACCCGCATCCCACCACGTTTGCGGTGATCTCGGAGCGCAAGAACAACACCTATCTGTTGCCGATCTGCACCCAATTCGAAACCAGCGGCAGCCGCACCGCCTCCAATCGCTCGATCCAATGGTCGGACAAGGTTGTAGAACCGATCTGGGAGAGCAAAGACGATTACGAGGTTATTTACCGCTTCGCGCAGAAATTCGGTTTTGCCGATCAGATGTTCAAGAACATCGAAGTTGTTGGCATGCGGCCATCGCCGGAATCAACGCTGCGGGAGATGAACCACGCGTCGTGGTCCACCGGCTACACTGGCCAATCACCGGAGCGCCTGAAGGCGCATATGGCCAACCAGGACAAATTCGACATCGTCACTCTGCGCGGTAAGGGTGGCGAGGTGGATGGCGAGGTTTACGGGCTGCCATGGCCGTGCTGGGGCACGCCGGAGATGAAGCATCCTGGCACCCATATCCTCTACAACACCAATCTGCATGTGAAAGACGGCGGCGGCACGTTCCGGGCGCGTTTCGGCGTGGAAAAAGACGGCAAAACGCTGCTGGCTGAGGGCAGCTACTCGCTTGGCTCCGACATTAAAGACGGCTATCCCGAAATGACGATGGCGGTGCTGAAGAAGCTCGGCTGGGATGGCGAATTGACCGAGACAGAGCTTGCAACGATCACCAAAATTGGTGGCGCGAACATCAACGCGGTGTCGTGGTCAACGGACTTCTCGGGCGGCATCGTGCGCATTTGCCTCAACCACGGCGTCGTGCCGTATGGCAACGCAAAGGCGCGTGCCAACGCGTTCGGCCTGCCCGATGCGGTGCCGGTGCATCGTGAACCGATCTATACCAGCCGTCCCGATCTGGTGGCGAAATACCCAACCTTGCCCGACTTCAAGAGCTTCCGGCTCACCAATATCGGCGCGACCGTGCAGAAGCGCGCGGTGGATGCCGGGATCGCCAAACAATTCCCCATCGTGCTCACGTCGGGCCGCTTGGTGGAATATGAGGGCGGCGGTGAAGAAACCCGTTCGAACCCGTGGCTTGCCGAACTGCAGCAAGACATGTTCGTCGAGATCAACCCAGCGGACGCCACCGCGCGTGGCATTGCGCATGGTCAGATGATCTGGGTCACAGGTGCTGAGAGCAAATCCAAGGCCTATGTGAAGGCTTACGTGACCGATCGCGTCGGCCCCGGCGTGGCATTCATGCCATTCCACTTCGCTGGCTGGTTCCAAGGTGTGGATCAGCGCGCGAAATACCCGAAGGGGGCAGACCCGTTCGTGCTCGGTGAGAGCGTCAACACTCTGACCACATACGGCTATGACCCGGTAACGGGCATGCAAGAGACCAAAGTTACGTTGTGCCAAATCTCGGCTGCGTTGGCATAAGGGGGAATTGAACCAATGGCCCGCATGAAATTCCTCTGTGACGCGGATCGCTGCATCGAATGCAACGCCTGCGTCACCGCCTGCAAAAATGCCAACGAAGTGCCGTGGGGCATCAACCGTCGCCGCGTTGTGACCATCAATGACGGCAAGCCGGGCGAACGCTCGGTGTCGATGGCCTGCATGCACTGCAACGACGCACCGTGTGCCGCCGTCTGCCCGGTCGATTGCTTCTACACGACGGCGGACGCCGTGGTTCTGCACAACAAGGATCTGTGCATCGGCTGCGGCTATTGCTTCTACGCCTGCCCATTCGGCGCGCCGCAATATCCGAAAACCACCAATTTCGGTGCGCGCGGCAAGATGGACAAATGCACCTATTGCTCAGGCGGCCCGGAAGGGGTGGATGGCTCGACAGCGGAATACGCCAAATACGGTGCCAACCGCATCGCTGAGGGCAAACTGCCGCTCTGCGCTGAGATGTGCTCCACCAAGTCGCTCTTGGCGGGTGATGGCGAGATCATCGCCTCGATCTATCGTGAGCGCGTGTCCACCCGCGGCTACGGCTCTGGCAGCTGGGGTTGGCAGACGGCCTATCAGGAGAGCATCGATGTTTAATTTCCTTCGCGCGTTTGCGCTGGTTGTGCTGTTTACCGCCCCCGCATTCGCCCAAAATGCTGACCGCCCTGCTGTACCGCTGACTGGCTTCAACCCCGATAAGGCTGAAGTTCACGCCAACGAGGTTTTGGTCCCTGGTTTGATCGGCACCAAGGCAGTTGAGGGGCATATCGTCATCCCCGATATCCGCAGTGCCACGCTGATCCAGCCTGATGGCCGGATTTGGCGCGACTATCGTCGTGGGCCGTTGCTATGGATCGCCGCTGCAGCGGTGCTCGGCATGGGCGGGCTGCTGCTCGCTTTTTACGTCCTGCGCGGCAAGATCATGATCGAAGGCGGCCGTGGTGCCGCCGTGATCAAGCGGTTTGGCAGTTTCGAGCGGTTCATGCATTGGCTGACTGCGTTCTCGTGGTGCATTCTCGCCCTTTCTGGTCTGAACATCGCGGTCGGCCGGGTGACGTTGCTGCCGTTGCTGGGCAATGAAACTTTCACCGCTTTGTCAGTTTGGCTCAAATATTCGCATAATTTTGTGGCCTTCCCGTTCATGGCGGGTGTGCTGCTGATGCTGGTTGTTTGGGTCCGCCACAACATTCCCAACCGGATCGATGTGACGTGGTTCAAGATGGCGGGCGGCTTGGTTGGGCACCAGCACCCAGACTCGGGCAAGTTCAATGGCGGCCAGAAGATGGTGTTCTGGGTCGTTGTGCTCGGCGGCCTCGGTCTGTCGATCACCGGGCTTGGCTTGCTGTTCCCATTCACCGTCACCGGCATTCTGGGCATGCAGCTGGTTCAGGTGATCCATGGCGGCATCGCACTTGGCATGATCGCAGCGATGCTTGGACATATCTATATCGGCTCGGTCGGTATGGAGGGTGCAATCGACGCGATGAAGGATGGCGTGGTTGATCTCGGCTGGGCCAAGACGCACCATAATCTGTGGGTTGCTGAGGAATTGGCCAAATCACCGCATGCGGCTGAATAAAGGAGCGATCAGATGCGTATAATGATGTTGGCTCTGTTCGCCATTGCCACCAGTGCAGTGGTGTCTGCACTGGTCCTCGACCAATTCGCGACCCGCGCCGACGTGGCCTTTGCCACGCCGGGTGCACGGGTGGGTGCTGTGGAATAGGCCTGCGGCGTTTCAATTTGCCGTTGCTAGGAGCGCCGATGCTCCCAGCAACGGCAAATGATTATAGCTTGCCTGGCAAGAACCCGGCTGCTGGCGGTAAAGTGCTCGGCACCACTGGCGACAAATCCTCGCTCTGCACGGGCTTTGCCACAGGCGGCGGCGCGTTGCCGGTGGATAGATACGCACGCAGTGAACGGCGGATTTGGTATTCAAACTCGACATTCATATCTTTCATCAGATCACTGACCAGCCCATCCAGCGCCGCGCGCGTCGCATTCGGGCCGTCATTCTCATAATCAGCCGTGCGTGACACCCGCGCCTCGGCATAACCCGTACGGTTGCCGTCAGACGTGGTGACGTCCAGGTGAACGGCGAAAGTCCCTTTAAGTTTGTCGCGGTCATTCACGATGCTGGCCTGATCTACCACGAACACCGCACGGCCCGAGGACGCGTTCGCCAGCAAACGCTGCTGTGCCATGTCGCGCAGGGCGTCGATTGGCTTGTTCGGAGCCAGAATCGCCATGTCTTTCACATCGCGCACCGGCGGGTTGGCCTCGTCGATATCAACGCTCGCCACATTTAGCCGCAGCTTGGGCAAATAATCAAAGCTCAGCTTGGGGAAGGACTTCGCCGGTTGGTCAGACGAGCAACCGGCCAGCAGAACGGGCGCGGCCAGAATGGCAGCCAAGGCCACGCGGCGGGGCCATGCGCGGATTGTCATGAGTGGGGTGTCTCCTGAGCTGAGATCAATTGGAACCAGCCGCGGTGATTTCGTCGCGGCTGAAGCGGAAATCGAGATTGCAGAACTCGCATGTCATCACGATGGCACTGTCAGGGGTATCATCCGCCACCATTGCGTCCAAATCCTCGCCGCCGAACGTACCGAGAATGCTTGCTAGACGCGCGCGCGAGCAGCGGCAGCCATAGTTCAGCGCGCGCGGGCGATCCACCGCCACCCCCTCGGTGCCGAACAAATTCCACAAAAGCCGGTCTGCTGAGAGTTGATCGTCCAGCAATTCACGGCTTTTGATTGTGCCCGCCAGCACCAGCGCCGTGGCCCAACTGTCGTCTTGCGCCAGCGAATCCATCGCCGGATCAATCCCGCCGGCCCCAGCTATCCGCTCCATCACCAGCGCCGAGGCGCGCCACCCGATGGCGTGGCGCTCAGCGGCCAAGCGGATGAAGCAATGGGTTTGTTCGCTGGCCTCGAAATAATGCAGCGCCATCTCTTCAAGGCGATCCCCGGTCAGCGCCACCACGCCCTGATGGCGCTCCATGTCTGGCCCTTGATCCACGGTGAAGGCCAAATAGCCAGCCCCCAGCAATTGTGCCGCGTTGGGCTCGGGATGGATGGCGAGCAGAGCTGCAAGTTTGTCCTCATCAATGCTGGCATAGCCGCGTAGCCCGCCCAGATCGGTGCAATCGGCGAGCAGCATCTTCACCGGACCATCGCCTTTGGCCTGCAGGCTGAACGAGCCGGTGAATTTCAGCGCCGTTGCCAGCGCCGCGACAAGTGCCAACGCCTCGCCTACCAGATTGCCGATCGGTTCGGGATAATCATGCCGACTGAGCAGCGCATCAGCCAGCACGCCAAGCCGCACCAGCCGACCACGCACCGGGCGCAGCGGTAGGTAAAATGGGGTAACCCCACGTGGCACCGCAATGTCGGGCACGCCAGGGCGGTTCAAGTCGAGAAAGGCAGGTGTCTCATCCATGCCCGACAACATAAGCATTACCAAACCGCCCGGCTACCTCTGCGCCCACATGACGCAGTGATGATACTTCGCCATGATGCAATTCTTGTCGGGGAAGGATGCCGCGTGTCCGTTGGAACCAGCCAAAAGGTGAACCATTGGCCAACTTTGGCCGCGATGGTTTTGGCGCGGATCACCTTTGGCTATCAGATCCAAACCATCGCCAGCCTCGGCCCATATCTGCACGAGGCGTTCGGTGTTGAGTTCGCGCTGCTCGGCACTCTGATGGGGCTGATGCAGTTTCCCGGCATTCCAGCCGCGATCCCTTCCGGGTTTCTGGCCAGACGCTATGGTGACCGCGTGGTGATTGCTGTGGGCATGGTGTTGATGGTGATCGGCAGCTTGATCTCGGCGGGCGCTGCTGGACCGTTTGGCATTGGGGTGGGGCGCGTGGTGGCGGGCTTTGGGGCGGTGGCGCTGACGGTGTTGCAGCCCAAGGCGGTGGCAGATCGCTTCACCGATAAGAGTTTCAATCTGGCGATGGGCATTCTGATCGGTGCCTTCCCCATTGGCATCGGCCTTGCCCAACTCACCCAGGTTCGCCTGGCCGCGGCCTTCGGCTGGCCCGCCGCCTTTATCTCTGGCGCTATTCTAGCAGCGGTCGCAGCCGTGATTTTGTGGCTGACCTGGCGCAATGTGCAGGGCGCGACCAGCCGGGCGATGCATTGGCCAAGCCGGCATGAGATCACGCTGCTGGTGCTGGCCGGACTGATCTGGACGGCGTTTAACGCGGGATATTTCAATTTCCTCGGCTATTTGCCCAGCGTGATCGCTTCCCACCATCAAGCGGGCTGGGTGGCCGATGTGGCGATTTTCTTGGCCACCTGGGGCACGCTGCCCACGATGATTATGGGCGGGGCCATGGCGGTGCGATTCGGCGCAGTCCCGGTGTTTTTGGTCGGCGCAGTGCTGGAGGTTGTCGCTGTCGGCGGAATGGGCATAGCAGATTGGCCTCTGGTGTGGAGCCTGTTGTTCGGCACGTTTGCCACGATGCACGCGGGGATTTTGGTCGGTTGGGGCGCGCTCTCCGCCAAGCCGGAGAACCGCGCAGTGGGGATGGGAATTTTCTACACCACGTATTACCTCGGCGGCACATTGGCCCCGGCTTTGTGCGGGCAGGCTGCCGATTTCGCGGGTGATGCATCCGGCGCGTTCTTGTGTGCCGCTTCTCTCACCGCGCTGGCTTTGCCGTGCTGGTGGCTGCACCGAAAGCTTTCAGCATGAGAATCCTGCTGTTCGTTTGGCTGCTCGCCACCCCCGCCTGGGCCGGAGACTGCCAGAGCATGGTCCGTGCCGAGCTGTTCTTTGGGCGAAGCGGCGTGACGGACATCGCCTGGGCTGATTTCCTCGCCCGCGTCGTCACGCCGCGCTTTCCAGATGGGCTAACAGCTTGGGATGCGCGCGGGCAGTGGCGCGATCCGGCGAGCGGACAGATCGGGCGGGAGACCTCGACCGTGCTACTGCTGATCGCGCCCAAGGCAGACGATCTGGACCAGCGGCTCGATGAGGTCAGAGACGCCTATAAGGCGCGGTATAAACAGACATCGGTTGGGTTGGTGACGCAGTCGGTGTGTGCGGCGTTTTAATTGGTAGGGTGGTGATGCCCCAGGCTGCCCACCCCACACGGGTTATCGCGCCGCGCCCAAAGCCCAAGCCAACACGCCTTTCTGAGCATGCAGGCGGTTCTCCGCCTCATCGAACACCACCGATTGCGGGCCGTCGATCACCTCAGCCGTCACCTCCTCGCCGCGATGGGCGGGCAGGCAATGCATGAAGATCGCATCTGGTGCTGCTTTGTTCATCAGCGCTTGTGTCACGCGGTATGGTGCCAGCAGATTGTGCCGATCCCCCGCGTCGCCATCATCGGCCATGCTCACCCAGGTGTCCGTCACCACGCAGCGCGCTCCGGCAACGGCGATTTCGGCGTCTCCGGTCAGATCAATCACCGCGCCCTCGGCACGCGCCCAGGCGATCAACTCACAGGGCAGCTTTTCCGGCTCGGGGGAGGCGATGCGTAGGGTGAATTTGAACCGCGCCGCCGCCTCAATCCAACTGCGCGCCACGTTGTTGGCATCACCGCACCACGCCACAATCTGCCCCGCAATCGGGCCGCGATGCTCTTCAAAGGTGAGCAAATCCGCCATGATCTGGCACGGATGCGAGGCCGCTGTTAGCCCGTTGATCACCGGAACCGTGGCATGTGCGGCCAGTTCGGTAAGCTTCTCCGGCGCATCGGTGCGCATCATGATCGCGTCCACGTAGCGCGACAGCACGCGGGCGGTGTCCGCAATCGTCTCACCGCGACCCAGTTGCATGTCACGCGATGACAGCACGATCACGTCACCGCCCAACTGTCGCATCGCCACTTCGAAGCTGACGCGGGTGCGGGTGGATGGTTTTTCGAAGATCAGCGCCAGCGTTTTCCCCGCCAGCGGACGCACGGCTGATTCAGCTTTTTTGAAGTTGCTCGCCACGTCCAACATCAGCCGCAGCGTGGCGGTGTCAAAATCGGCAAGATCAAGGAAGTGGCGGGGCGCTTGTGGCACCCCGCCGGTGATGGTGCCGCCCTGATCAACCGGGCGGATTTTCGAGGCCGAACTCATTTCGCGGCCATCGTGGCGTTGCTCGGCATGCACCGAAGCGCGCCGCGCCTTATCATCTCCAACGCCGCGTCGATATCGGCATCCGTCACCACCAGAGGCGGCACGAAGCGGATCACGTTATCGCCTGCGCCGACTGATAGCAGACCCTCAGCGATGAAGGCGTTCTGGATTTCGGTGTTCGGCACGCGGCATTTCAAGCCGAGCAGCAGGCCGGCCCCGCGCGCGTCCTCGAACACGGTTGGGAACTCAGCAGCGATCTCCACCAGCCCGAACCACAATTTGCGCGCCCGACTCAAATTCGCCAATCTCGTTAGATGAGCCGATGAAGATATTATTCACTGCCGACACTCGGCCCTTCAT